>NZ_DAWBAJ010000001.1:0-58269 GCF_052306735.1 Dysosmobacter sp.
TGATCTCCGCCACATACTCCGCCTGGATCTGGTCGATGCCGAAGCCGATCATCAGATTGGGGATGACCTCGGATTCCTCCTCTGTCTCCCGGATGATCTTGATGGCCTTGTCGATGTCCAGCAGGATCCGCTTAAGGCCCTTCAAAAGGTGCAGCTTGTCCTGCTTCTTCTTCATGACGAAGTACACCCGCCGCCGCACGGACTCCGTGCGCCAGGCGGTCCACTCCTCCAGCAGCTGCCGCACGCCCAGCACTTTGGGGGCGCCGGCGATCAGGACATTGAAGTTGCAGGCAAAGGAATCCTCCAGCGGGGTGAGCTTGAAGAGCTTGGCCATGAGCTTGTCCGGGTCCGTGCCCCGTTTGAGGTCAATGGCCAGCTTCAATCCGGAGAGGTCCGTCTCATCCCGCATGTCGGCGATTTCCTTGGCGCGTCCGGCCTTGATGAGCTCCGCCACCTTGTCCAAAATGGCCTCCACCGTAGTAGAGTAGGGGATCTCATAGATCTCAATGAGGTTCTCGCTTTTCAGATAGCGGTATTTGGCCCGCACCCGGACGCTGCCCCGGCCCGTCTCATAGATCTCACTCAGAGCTGCCGGATCCGCCAGCAGCTCTCCCCCGGTGGGGAAGTCCGGCGCCAGCAGCGTCTGCGTCAGGTCACACTGGGGATTTTTCAGATAGGCCACGGTGGTATCGCAGACCTCTTTGAGATTGAAGCCGCAGAACTGGGAGGCCATGCCCACGGCGATGCCGCTGTTGGCGCTCACCAGAATATTGGGGAAGGTAGTGGGCAGCAGGGCCGGCTCCTTCATGGTATTGTCGTAGTTGTCCACGAAGTCCACAGTATCGGAGTCGATATCCCGGAAGAGCTCCGCGCAGATGGCGGTGAGCTTGGCCTCCGTATAACGGGGGGCGGCGCAGGACATGTCCCGGGAGTAGCTTTTGCCGAAGTTGCCCTTGGAGTCCACAAAGGGGGTCAGCAGGGCGCCGTAGCCCTTGGAAAGGCGCACCATGGTATCGTAGATGGCGGCATCGCCGTGGGGGTTCAATCGCATGGTCTGGCCCACGATGTTGGCGGACTTGGTCCGAGCCCCCGTCAAAAGCCCCATCTTGTACATGGTGTAGAGGAGCTTTCTGTGGGAGGGTTTGAAGCCGTCGATCTCCGGGATGGCCCGGGAAACGATGACGCTCATGGCATAGGGCATATAGTTGAGTTCCAGCGTGTCGGTGATGGGCTGCTCCACCACCGCCGCATGGAGCCCCATGACGTTGGGATTATTTACTTTTGGCCGGTTTTCCTCCGGCTGCTTCTTTTTTGGCATGGTTTATGATTCCTTATCTTACAGGTAATTTAAACGTGTCAGGATGGGTGCCTCCCCACGGCCAGCAGGGGAACAAAGCCCAGCAGGGATACCAGCAAGAATCCCATGATCTGGGCAAACAGGATGAAATCCGTGTCAAAAGAGACAAACACCGTCAGCAGCCAGCCCAGAGGGCACAGGGCGGCGTTTGCCAGATACAGCACCCCCATCCGCCCGGACCACAGGCGCTGAATCTCCTTCGGCACGTTCCGCTGCCGCCAAGGGCGCGCCTCCGTTTGCCCCCGCAGGTAGCCCAGACCGTACAGGACCGATATGCCGGTCATGATGCCGTACAGCGCCGCCATGGAGGGAAAGTCCTCCAAAAAGAAGGGGGCAAACACCACGGCCGACAGGCAGAAAATCAACAGGGAATCCAGTTTGCGCATCAGGGGTCCCTCCTTAAAATATTACGAAATATCTGCCATCTCCAGATATTTGTAGCCGTTCTCCGCAATGTGATCCTTACGGCCCTGGAGGTTGTCGCCCAGCAGCAGGTCAAAGACCTCCGCCGTGCGCTCCACATCCTCCGGCATCACCCGGATCAATCGCCGGGTGGCGGGATTCATGGTGGTCAGCCACATCATATCCGGGTCGTTCTCGCCCAGTCCCTTGGAGCGGTCGATCTTGTACTTCTTCCCCTCCAGCTCTTTCACGATGTCGTTTTTCTCCTTGTCGGAATAGGCAAACCAGGTCTTCTCCCCGCAGTTGATCTCAAAGAGCGGCGTCTCGGCGATATACACGTATCCCTCCCGAATGAGGGTGGGCGTCAGCCGGTAGAGCATGGTCAGGATCAACGTGCGGATCTGGAAGCCGTCCACATCGCCATCGGTGCAGATAACCACCTTGTTCCACCGGAGGTTATTCAGATCAAAGGCCGCCATGTCCTTGACGTGCTTGTTCTGCACCTCCACGCCGCAGCCCAGGACCTTGATCAAATCCGTGATGATCTCACTTTTGAAGATCCGGGCGTAGTCGGCCTTCAGGCAGTTCAAGATCTTGCCCCGGACAGGCATGATGCCCTGGTACTCCGCGTCCCGGGAGAGCTTGACGCTGCCCAGAGCGGAGTCGCCCTCCACAATGTAGATCTCCCGCTTGTCGGGGTCCTTGGACCGGCAGTCCACAAACTTCTGCACCCGGTTGGCAATGTCGATATTGCCGGAGAGCTTCTTTTTGATATTGAGCCGCTGCTTCTCGGCGCTTTCCCGGCTGCGCTTGTTGATGAGCACCTGTTCGCCGATCTTCTCGGCGTCAAAGGGATTTTCGATGAAATAGATCTCCAGGTTGGACCGGAGGAACTCCGTCATGGCCTCCTGGACGAACTTGTTGGTGATGGCCTTTTTGGTCTGGTTTTCATAGCTGGTCTGGGTGGAGAAGTTGTTGGACACCAGCACCAGGCAGTCCTCGATATCCGCCCAGGTGACCTTGCTCTCATTCTTCTGGTACTTCCCCTGGTCCTTGAGGTACTTGTCCACCGCGGAAACAAAGGCGGACTTGGTGGCCTTTTCCGGGCTGCCGCCATGCTCCAGCCAGGAGGAGTTGTGATAGTGCTCGATGATGCTCACCTTGTTGGAAAAGCAGCAGGCCACGCTGAGCTTCACCTTATACTCCGGCTTGTCCGCCCGGTCCCGGCCCTTCTTCTCCGTCTGCCAGAACACGGGGGCGGTGAGGCTCCCCTCCCCGGCCAGCTCCGTCACATAGTCGGCGATGCCGTTTTCGTAGAGGAACTCCGTGGTCTCAAACTTCCCTGCCTCCGTCTCGTTGCGGAAGCGGAAGGTGATGCCGGCATTCACCACCGCCTGACGCTTCATGACGTCAGTAAAGTACTCCGCCGGAATGGCGATGTCGGTGAACACGTCCAGATCCGGCAGCCAGCGGGTGCGGGTACCGGTCTTCCTGGCCTGGGACTTGGGCAGGGGGGTCTTGGTGAGGTCTCCCACGATCTCGCCCCGCTCAAAGTGGAGGCGGTACTCCGTCCCCTCCCGCCAGACGGTGACGTCCATATACCGGGAGGCATACTGGGTGGCGCAGGCACCCAGGCCGTTGAGACCCAGGGAATACTCGTAGTTGTCCCCGTCCACATTGTTGTACTTGCCACCGGCGTACAGCTCGCAGTACACCAGCTCCCAGTTGTAGCGCTGCTCCTTTTCGTTCCAGTCCACCGGGCAGCCCCGGCCGGCATCCTCCACCTCCACGGAGCCGTCGGCATACCGGGTGACGGTGATGAGCGTGCCGTGGCCCTCCCGGGCCTCATCGATGGAGTTGGACAGGATCTCAAACACCGCGTGTTCACAGCCATCCAGCCCATCGGAGCCAAAAATGACGCCGGGCCGTTTCCGAACCCGGTCCGCGCCTTTCAGTGATGAAATGCTGTCGTTTCCATAATCGTTTTTCCTACTTGCCATCCGATCCTCCAAAACAGGCCTGAGCCTGTATCTTCATATTATATTGGGTATTGTAACACACCGGCGTCCTCTCTTTCAAGTCTCCGGCAAAAACCCCGGAGATCCCCCCAAAAGGAATGACTTTCGGGAAAATGTTATTGCGTAATTTTTCCCATAACCGGGATGTCACCTTCATAAACCGTTCATTTTTCAGGCTTTTGCACATTCTCCACACCTTTTTCCACACCGTTATGTCAACTGTAAAATCTATGAAAAACTTCCCGTTCTGTCTGGAGCTTTTCACGCAGCAAACGGGACGCACCAAAGGGCGCGTCCCGTTTGACCATTGGTATTTGTTATCGCTCACACTTCCAGAAGGCCACACTGTAGGGCGGCAATTCACTGCCGCCGCCGAAATCGTGGTCCTTCCCGGTGATGAGATCCACCGCCCGGCCGCAGCCGGCGTCAAAGTGGGCGGTATAGGGCGTCTCATCGGCATTGACGGCCACCAGTACCCGCTCGCCCTCCGTCTTCCGCTGGAAAATGGTCTGGCGGTTGGTGAGAACCAGCTCCTGAAAATCTCCCTGGCACAGGGCCCGGCTCTCCCGATGGGCCCGGGCCATGGCGGCGATGGTGTCTGTCAGGCCGTTCCACTTGGGCGCATCGAAGCAGGGGCGGAGGTTATCGTCGGTACCGGGGATCTTCACAGCCTCCTCGCCCCACTCGCTGCCGTAGTACACGCAGGGGATGCCGGGCATACCGAACATCAGCCCGTAGAGCAGGGGCAGGTGCCGTGGATTTTGCAGGATGCTGGCCGCCCGGGTAACGTCGTGGTTATCCACGAAGCACAGAAGGTGCTTGCCCTTGTAGAGCGTCCAGGGCTCCGGCCCGAACTGGCGCTTGAGACTGTGGACGATCTCAAAGAGGTTCATGGAGTTGAGGCTGGACCAAAGGCCCTTGTAGCACTCGTAGTTGGTGCAGCTGTGGAGCATCCGGTCATTCACCCACTGGTTATAATCCCCGTGGAGGGTCTCCCCCACCAGGAAGAATTCCGGATCCAGAGAATCTGTAAAGGCCCGCAGCCGGGTGAGGAACTCCCGGTCCAGACAGTACGCAACATCCAGCCGCAGCCCGTCGATGCCGAATGCCTCCCGCCAGAACTGCACGCAGGAGAGGAGATAGTCCACCACCGCCGGGTTGCGCAGATTCAGCTTCACCAGCTCGTAGTGGCCCTCCCAGCCCTCGTACCAGAAACCGTCGCCGTAGTTGGACTCCCCGTCGAAGTTGATGTGGAACCAGTCCTTATATGGCGAGTCCCACTTTTTCTCCTGTACATCCCGGAAGGCCCAGAACCCCCGGCCCACGTGGTTGAACACACCATCGATCACCACCCGGATACCTGCCCGGTGGAGGGTATCACACACAGCGGCAAAGTCTTCGTTGGTACCCAGGCGGCAGTCCACCTGCCGGAAATCCCGGGTATCGTAGCCGTGGGTGTCACTCTCAAAAATCGGCGAGAGGTATACGGCGTCCGCTCCCAGACGGCGGATGTGCTCCGCCCACTGCCCCACCTTGGCGATACGGTTCACAGTGATGCCGTCGTTCTCCTTGGGCGCTCCGCAAAAGCCCAGGGGATAGATCTGGTAAAAGACGCTGTTTTCTGCCCACATGGTTTTGATCCTTTCTCATCCGGCAGCACCTTCCCCGGCCCGTCCGGTTTTGGGTACCGCATGTTTATCCTATCATACCCCCGTCCGGAAGAAAAGATGTTTTCTATTTTCCCTGACGCGCTGCCGCCTGATCTTGGGAGCGCGCAAAGGAGGGCCTCCCTGGTGGGAGGCCCTCCTTACTATTCCGTATACGAAAAAGCAGCGCCGTATCACACGGTGATGAGTTCGGGATTTTCCACAAGTTCCTTCAGATCCGAGAGGATCCGGCCCACTTCCAGGCCGTCGAACACCCGGTGGTCGAAAGTCAGGAACATGTTCATCATGGAGCGGATGGCAGGCTGGTCGTCCACCACTGCCATCTTCTTGACAGAACGGCCGAAGCCGATGATGGCCACCTGAGGCGGATTGATGATGGGGGTAGACCAGTCGATGGGGAACATGCCCACGTTGGAGATGGTGAAGGTGCCGCCGCTCTGGTCGTCTCCGGCCAGGCGCTTATCCCGGGCCTTGTCCGCCAGCTCCTTCATGGCGTTGTGCAGCTCCACCAGGCTCATGCGCTGGGCGTTCTTCACCACCGGTACCATGAGGCCCGCCTCAGCCGCAACGGCCACAGACAGGTTCACGGCAGAGTGGACGAACAGCGTCTTGCCGTCGAAGGTGGCGTTGGCGGTGGGATGCTTTTGGAGCATCTTCACCGTGGCCATGGCCAGCAAATCGTTGACGGTGACCTTGCAGCCCAGGAAGTCCTGCTTGGCCAGGAGCTTCTGCCGGTAGGCCAAAAGGTCCGTCACATCCACCTCCACAGCGGCGGTGCACTGGGCCATCTGCTGGAGGCTGTTGTACATGTTCTTGGCAATGGCCTTGCGGATGCCGGTCATGGCGATCTCCGTCACCTTGTCCTCCACCGTCTGGACGGCTGCGGGAGCCGCAGCGGGAGCGGCGGCAGGTGCGGACTTGGCCAGTTCCAGATAATCCTTCACGTCCTGGGCGATGATGCGGCCCTTGGGGCCGGTGCCCCGCAGGGCGGTGAGGGGGATCTGATGCTGCTTTGCCATCTTCCGGGCCAGGCCGGTGATGCGCACCCGGCCGCCGGGAGCAGCCGGAGCAGGCTGCGCAGCCGCAGCAGGGGCTGCCGGAGCGGCCTCAGGGGCGGCCGCGGGAGCCGCGCCGCCGCACAGGGCGTCGTAGGCCTCCTTGGTGTCCGCCACATAGCCGATGGGAGCGCCTACCGCCACCACGTCGCCCTCCTGGGCCGTGATGTGCAGGTACCCGTCATGTGTGCAGGCAAACTCGATGGTGTTCTTCTCGTTTTCAAACTCCATGATGGTGTCGCCCTTTTTCACCTGGGCGCCTTCCGGAACCGTCCACGAGCTGATGGTTCCCTCCACCATGGTCAGTCCCGCCCGGGGCATTACCAGCTCCGTGCAGCCGCCGGGAGCGGCCGCAGGGGCAGCAGGAGTCTCAGCGGCTCCGGCGGCAGGAGCTGCGCCGCCGCACAGGGCCTGGTACTCCTCCAGCGTCTCCGCCACGCAGCCGATGGGGGCGCCTACCGCCACCACGTCGCCCTCCTGGGCCGTAATGTGCAGGTACCCGTCATGGGTGCAGGCAAACTCGATGGTGTTCTTCTCGTTTTCAAATTCCATGATGGTGTCGCCCTTTTTCACCTGGGCGCCCTCCGGGACCGTCCAGGAGCTGATGGTCCCCTCCACCATGGTCAGCCCCGCCCGGGGCATTACCAATTCAACGCTCATAAATCAAATCCGCCCTTTCGATATTCCATACCGGAGCGGTTCCTCCTTTCCTGTGCAGATGACCGCTCTCAAATGTCCCGTGCCAGCTGTGCCCGGACAGCCTCCGCGATACGGGCGGCATCGGGGATTACGTACTTCTCCAGGGCGATGTTGTAGGGGATGGGCACATCCAGCGCCGCCACACGGCCCACGGGGCCGTCCAGCTCGTCGTACATCTCCTCCTGGATCATGGCGGCCAGCTCCGCGCCGATGCCGGCGGTCTTGTTGCTCTCCTCCACGATGACGGCGTGGTGGGTCTTGCGCAGGGAGTTGAACACCGTCTCCTTGTCGAAGGGCACCAGCGTCCGGGGATCGATGACCTCCACGCTGATTCCCTCTTTCTCCAGCTGCTGGGCAGCTTCCAGAGCCCGGCTCACCATGAGACCCACGGCAATGACGGTCACGTCCTTGCCGGGCTTCTTCACATCGGCCACGCCGATGGGGATGGTATAATCGCCCTCGGGCACCTCGCCCTTGGTCTGGTAGAGCTGCTTGTGCTCACAGAAGAGGATGGGGTTGTCGGAGCGAATGGCGCTCTTGAGGAGGCCCTTGGCGTCATAGGGCGTGGTGGGAGAGATGATGGTCAGGCCGGGAGAGTGCATGAACAGGCTCTCCACACAGTTGGAGTGCTCCGCGCCGGCGCCGAAGGAGGAGCCCATGGCGCAGCGGATCACCAGGGGGACCTTGTAGGCCGCGCCGTGCATGAACCGCCACTTGGCCACGCAGTGGAAGATCTCACTGAAGGCCACCATGGTGAAATCGGCGTACATCAGCTCCGCCACGGGACGCAGGCCCGTTACGGCGGCGCCCAGGGCCGTTCCGATGATGGCGGTCTCGGAAATGGGGGTATTGCGGATACGCTGAGGGCCGAACTCCTCCAGCATGCCCCGGGTCACGCCGAAGATATTGCCGAACTGGGCGATATCCTCGCCGAACATTACAATTTTATCATCTCGCCGCATCTCTTCCTGCAGCGCGGCACCAACGGCCTGGAGATATGTCATTTGCATCGTAATTCCTCCTTCACCGCTTACTCAGCATACAGATTCCGGAACAGGTCTTCGGGGGTGGGCTCGGGGCTGGACTCGGCGTAGGCCACTGCGTCCTCGATCTTGGCGTTGATCTCATCGCGCATCTGCTGGATCTCCTCCGCCGTCATAACGCCCTGATCCTGCAGGCGCTGTTCCATCTGCGCCACGCAGTCCTTATTCTTCTTCCACTCCTCGGTGACGGCCGGATCCCGGTACTTGGTCTGGTCGCCTTCGAAGTGGCCCCGCCAGCGATAGGTGGTGCAGTCCAGCACCGCCGGGCCGCCGCCGGCGCGGATGCCGTCCACCAGCTCCTTGGCAGCCTCATACACCGCCAGGACATCGGTGCCGTCCACCGCCCGGGTGGGCATGCCGTAGGCCGCGGCGCGGTCTGCACCGGGATGGGGCACAGAGACGCCGTCCTTGGCGAAGGTGGAGATGGCGAACTGGTTGTTGTTGCACACAAACAGCACCGGCAGCTTCCACACCGCCGCCAGGTTCATGGCCTCATGGACAGGGCCGCGGTTGGAGGTGCCGTCACCGTAAAAGACATAGGAGACATTGTCGGTGCCGGCCATCTGGATGCTCAGGGCGGCGCCGTCCGACACCGCGATGTCGCAGCCCAGGGTGCCGGAGAAGCCAACCATGCCGTACTCCCGGGAAACCATGTGCAGCACGCCGCCCAGGCCCAGGGCATTGCCGGTGACCTTACCCATCAGCTCGGCAAACATGGTGTTCAGGGGAATCCCCAGGGCCACGGAGGCCCCTACAGGCCGGTGGGTAAACTTGAAATAGTCCCCCTGCTTCCGGGTAGCCACCACGCCGGCGGCTACCGCCTCTTCACCAATGCCGCTGTGAATATGTCCGGGCACCTTACCCAGGGCATAGACCTCCACCTGCTTTTCTTCGAAAAGCCGGATGGACAGCAAATCACGGTACACGTTCTTGAGAAAATCAGCCGTATGTTCCATTGCTCTGTCCTCCTTGTCGTTCCTTTTGGACCGCTGGGTCCCCTATCCGCCATACTGTATATTTTTTCTTGATATACGGTATAAGTGAATATTGAATCTGATTTTGTATCAGCTTGCTTCTATTATGCGTACTTTCCTCCCTGGTTGCAATACACAATTTCTCCGAAAAGTTTCCTAAGTTTTTGGCGGTCTGCACACATTCTTATGTCGCAGCCTTAAAATATCCCGTCTTTATGGGAATCCGATTGCTTTTTCCCAAATTCCTGCTATAATAACAAAATCAGATCCAATATCCAGAAAGGCGGTGTACGGCGGTGTCTCTTCCTCCTGAATCTCTCCTGGAATATGCTTACCAGGCCCTCAAGGACCGGATCCTCCAGGGCACCTATCCGGCGGGGAGCCGTTTGCCGGTGGACCGACTGTCCAGGGAGCTGTCCATCAGTCCTACTCCCATTAAGGGCGCTCTCAACCGCCTGGTGGCGGAGCATCTGGTGGAGCAGACCCCCCGCTGCGGCTACGCGGTGGTGAAGCTCTCCCTGAAAGACCTCTCGGAGGTATTGGAGATCCGCAAGATGTTTGAGATCTTCGCCATCCGTCCCGCCATCAAGAACCGGGAACGCTTTCCGGAGATCATCCATCATATAGAGGACCTGTTGGATCGCTTTGACCATGCCACGGACGGCATCTCCTTCAACGAGGCCCTGGAGCTGGAACGGGACTTCCACCTGTGCTTTATCCGCCTGTGCGATAACGAGCGGTTTCTGCGGCTCTACTCCTCCAGCTGGTGCATGGATTACCTCTTTATGGTCTTTGCCAATGTGGATCTGTCCTTCTACGACTTCGGCCCGGAGTTCTCCTACCACCGCAAATGGTACAACGCTCTCATGGACGGGGATGCCCAGCGATATGAGGCGCTGTGGGACTCCGGTATCGAGACGCTCAAAGGCCGCCTGACCCAGCTTCTGGCGGAGAAGGAAGCCGCCCAGCATGCCGCCAAAAAGCGTCCCAGGAAAAAGGATACCGCCCCATCATAAAAAACCGCTCCAGACATGTCTATGGCCTGTCTGGAGCGGCTTTGCATAATAGAAGACAAAAAAAGGACACGGCTGCTTGGCAGCCGTGTCCTCTTTCATGCCAGATGCAGATCGATTCTCTGCTTATTCAGCAGTGAAAGCCTCGATCAGCTCGGGAGTCATCATCTCCACGAAGGTGGGATCCTCATAGATGTAAGCAGAAGCCTCCTTGAAGCCCTCAGCAGCCTCGGGAGTCAGCTCGGTAACGGTCACGCCGGCCTCTTCCCACTTGGCCAGGATCTCCTGATCCTCGGCACGCTCCTTCTCACGCTGATTCTGGGCAGCCTTCTGGCCGCACTCGTCAACGATGGCCTGGAGCTCGGGAGACAGGGAGTCATACAGCTCGCCGTTCATGGTGAAGAAGATGCAGTCATACACGCCGGTCCAGTAGGTGACATACTTCTGAACCTCAGCGATGGAAGCGCCGTCAGCGGTGGGCAGGGGGTTCTCCTGGCCGTCGTAGGTGCCGGTCTGCAGGCCGGTGTAAACCTCAGACCAGTTGGCGTTGGTCCAGTTGGCGCCCCAAGCGGTGTACTCTTCGTTGAGCAGCTCGGAACCGGCAACACGCAGCTTCAGGCCCTTCATGTCGTCCACGGTCTCGATGGGACGGACGCTGTTGGTGACATGACGGAAGCCGTTCTCAGCAATGCCCAGCAGGTGCAGGCCCAGGTCCTCAACGACCTCGCCCACGGCCTCGCCGGCAGCGCCGTCCAGCTTGGTGTCGACATCGTCATAGGAGTCGAACAGGAAGGGCATGGAAACGACGTTCAGGCGCTGATCGAAGTTGGAGTAGATGATGTTGGAGTGGGCAGACAGCTCGATGGTGCCGTCCATAACGCCCTGGATGCCCTCGGTCTGGTTGCCGGCAGTCAGCTGGTCGGCAGCATAGACCTCAACGGTGACAGCACCGCCGGTAGCCTCGCTGACCATGTCGCCGAAGTCACGGCCCATGTCAGCCCAGGGAGTGTTCTCGGTAGCAGAGCAGGTGAACTTCCAGGTCTGCTCCTCGAAACCGCTCTCTTCGCCGTCGCCGCTGGTTTCAGAACCAGTGTCAGAGCCACCGCAAGCAGCCAGAGAAAGGCTCATGCCCAGTGCGAGGAGCAATGCAAGAAACTTTTTCATTGTTTTTCCTCCTTAAAATATGATACGTGCGATTTATCTGATATCACTTGCGTGATTGCAGATCAAAAACTGTACATTCGCTTAGCCCTTGAACAGCAGAATGGTGGACAGGGGCTCGATGTAGGTGACCAGCAGCAGAGCCACAACGCAGGCCACGATCTGGGGCCACACGGCCTTGGAAATGGTCTCGATGGTAACCTTGGTCTTGTCCTTGATGTTCTCCAGCTTGCTGCTGATGCCGATGGCCACGAACAGGTTGACGCCCACGGGAGGAGTGACCTGGCCGATAGCGAGGTTCACGGTAGACAGCACGCCGAAGTGGATGGGATCAATACCCAGCTGGGTCGCCACAGGGTACATGATGGGGATGAAGATGTACATGGCGGAGTTGGCGTCCACGAAGCAGCCGGCGATCAGGAAGATCACGTTGACGATCAGCAGGAAGATGTACTTGTTGCTGGAAATGCTCAGCAGCAGATCCTGGGCAGCGCCGGAGATGCCGTGCACGGTGCAGACATAGGAGAACAGGGTGGCAGCGCCGATGATGAGCATGATGCCGCCGGTGGTCTTGGTGGAATCCACCAGCAGATCATACAGGTCACGGAGCTTGACCTCGCGATAGATGAACAGACCGACGATCAGGCCGTACACCACGGAAACAGCAGCAGCCTCAGTGGGAGTGAAGATGCCGCCGTAGATGCCGCCCAGGATGATGACGGGCATCAGGAAGCCCCAGAAGGCAGTGCGGAAGGACTTCCAGCGGGCACCCCAGCTGGCCTTCTCACGGGAAGCGGTCAGGCCCTTCTTACGAACCTCGATCATGATGACCACCACCAGGGCCAGGCCCATCATGATGCCGGGGATGATGCCGCCCATGAACATATCGCCCACGGAGACGCCGGTGATGGAGGCGTACACCACGAATGCGATAGAGGGCGGGATGACGATGGCGATGGAAGAAGCGCTGGCCATCATGGCAGAGGAGAACGGAGCGGAGAAGCCGCCGCGGTTGATCATGGCGGGGATCAGGATAATGCCCAGAGCAGCCACAGTGGCCGGGCCGGAACCGGAGATGGCGCCAAAGAAGCAGGCAACCACCACGCACACGATGGCGATGCCGCCGCGGCGGTGTCCGATGCAGTCATCAATGAACTGAACCAGACGGGTGGAAATACCGGCCTTGGCCATGATGTTGCCGGAGAGGACGAAGAACGGGATGGCCAGAAGCAGGAACTTTGCCATGCCGTTATAGACGTTGGTAGGAACAATGGAGAGCTTATCGCCGGAATACAGCATGGCGAAAATGGAGGACATACCCAGGCTGACGCAGATGGGGATGTTCAAAAACAGCATCACAAAGAAGGAGCCAAACAGAATAAAGTTAATCATCAGTCGTTTCCTCCCTCTTCCTTCACACAATCAGCGTCCCCATGCAGGACGTCCACCAGATACTCAATGGTATGCAGAATCAAGAAAATGCAGCCGATGGGCAGGAAGATGGTAAACACCCACTCGGGCCAGCCCAGAGAGGAGGTGTGCTTGCCGGACTCCATCTGAGAGAGGACCTTCTCCCAGCCGGTCCACAGCAGCAGAGCCCAGAACACGGTGTTGACCACTGTGGCAATCACCACCAGGACCTTCTTGCCGCCGATCTTCAGACGATCGAAGACCAGGGACAGGCTGATCAGGCTTCCCTCACGGGCACCCAGCGCGCAGCCCATCATAATCAGCAATACGAACAGGTTGATAACCAGCTCCTCCGTCCAGGCGAACTGGCTGTCGCTGACTTTACGAACGACTACGTTCGCAAAGGTGATCGCGGTGACAAAGACCAAAACGAGACTCGTAACGATATTCTCGAATTCGGCAATGCCTCCCATGATCTTTTTGTAGGCTTTCATGAAATCATTCCCTTCCTTGTTTTGCTGCGGCAAGGCGAACCATCTGTTTTGCATCAGGCTCCGTTCTCCCTTCGAGCCCGACGCGGCAAAGACGTTTGCATCCTCACCGCTCCACGGAAAATGAGACATTCCCCGTTAACGTGGACAAGTATAAATTGTACTTCGGACTATTTTCAATCAGGCCAAATTCCCGATGATCCCACCCGAAGCAACACACAGCGCGGTGATGCAGTGCTCTTACGGCTCCAAATCTCCCGCATGAAACAGGGTATCCAAAATCTCCTGGCGGGTAATGCCGCCGAAGAGTTCTCCCAGGGGGAAGCGATCCAGTACGGCGCTCACATCCTCCCGCCGGAAAGGACAGCCCTCCAGCGCCTGGACCAGCGGGTCCAGGGGCGAAACCGCCAGAAAATCCCCGAAGAAACCAATATTTGTGATGACACCCTTTTCCACATGGACACCAGCTTCCAGGCTGCCGCCATCAAAACGGCGCTTATTCACCAAATCATATTGGGGAGAGCGGCCGAAATTCCACTCCCAGGTGTCATACTTGCTGTACTTGAGTTCCTCCACAGCCCGGAGCTCCTCCTCCGACAGGGCATCCTGCTGGAAGCCGCTTCCGGACAGTGTCTTTTTCAGATACGCCCAAAATGCCGGAAGATCCATATCCACGGGAAGACACGGGCGGATATTTCCGATCCGGCTGCGCACGGACTTGGCACTTTTGGACTGGAACTTGGCGGGATCCACATTCAGTGCCCCGGATACCATCTCCGGATTGGAGTCGAACAGCAGCGTACCGTGATGCAGAATCCGGTTCCCGGCAAGCCGCTGAGCCGTGCCGGAGACCTTTTTGCCATCCACCAGGATGTCATTCCTGCCGGAGGCTTCCGCCTGCAGCCCCAGCCCCCGGAGGGCTTCCACCACGGGCCGGGTAAACCGCGCCATGGCCAACTGGGCTGAATCTCCCGCGTCTGTAATAAACGAATAGTTGAGATTTCCAAGGTCGTGGTAAACCGCGCCGCCGCCGGTCATCCGGCGAACCACACGGATCCCATGGGATTCCACAAAGGAACGGTTGATCTCTGCCTCGGCATTCTGGTTTTGCCCAATAACAATGGTGTTGTCATTCTGCCACAGCATCAGATAATCGCCTTCACGGCGGTTACGGAGAACATATTCCTCAAAGGCCAGGTTATAAAATGGATTCTGGGAACCAGTCTCCAGATAATGCGTTGTAATTGTCATCAAATGGTCTCTTTCTCGCTCGGACAAGCGGTGCTTTGCATGTTGGTCCTACCAAGTTTTGCGGCTTTGGAGCAAACCCGAAGGGCAAAAAAAGAAGCGCTCTCCCCTGCAGGCAAACGGCTCATTCCTCTTCCCGCAGCTCCGGATACCGGCCGGAAAACTCCACCACGATATCCAGGTGCAGATTCATCTCCCGCTTGGCCAGCTCCACATCGCCGCTCTTGATTGCTTCAAAGATCGCCCTGTGGGACTCCTGGGAGCGCCGGATGTAATCCGGCTTCTTGAAAAACCGCCTGCGCACATCGGCGATCATGCTGTTGACCAGGTGGATGGTGGCTGCCAGCATCATGTTATGGCTGGCCACTGCCAGTGCATCGTGAAAAAGCACATCCCCTACGGGATCCTCCGGATTGGCCTCCAGCCGCGCCATAGCCGCAGCAATCTCCGCCAGATCCTCTTTGGTGGCCCGCTGACAAGCCATACCGGCAATGGCCACCTCGTTGACCCGGCGGAATTCATTGAAATCCTCCATGGAGTCCAGCTGGTTGGAGATCCGCACAAAAGAAGCCGCCCGGCGGATATAATCCGCATCCCGGGCCACCTTCTTGCGGCTGCCTCTGTTTTCAATGGCACCCAGAAATTCCAGGATCGCCAGGCATTCCCGCAGAGAACCCCGGCCCACGCCTAGGTGCTCCGCCAAATCCCGTTCCGAAGGCAGCTCCTCCCCCACCCGGATCTGACCGCTCTCAATGGCGCTGATCAGTGCCTGCATCACAAGCTCCGGTATCTTAGGAGAAACGTACTGAATTTTCTCCAGCCGCATGGAACTGCCCCCTCTCCATGTTGGTATTACCATATTACCATCCTGCCGTTCGTGCGTCAACAACGACATGTTCACAAAAATTTTTCAATTTTTTGTGCGTTTTGGGAGAAGGGGGTCAGGTTCTGTTTCTTACTGGTTTAACCGTCTGACAAAGAGGTAACCGTAAGCGGCGGGAGCCATCAAAGCCAGCAAAACCACCACAGCGATGACCGGTGTGGAGGTGGCGGTGATCATGGACTGGGCAATCAGGAGCAGCCCCACAGCCAGCCACAGCCAACCGGCAAAGCGGTGCACAGACCGCCAGGCCGCATCGCTCAGGCAGAAAGAAAACCGCAGGGCCACTCGGGCGTCCTTGGGACAATCCCACATATGGCCTCCCAGGATCAGCAGTGCCAGGCCCAGGATGCAGGGCGTTACAAACGTCAGAGGCAAAACCTTTTCCGCGCCGGAGGCTTCCATAATCATACCGCTGCAAAAGATCACAGAAATGATGGGAAAGCCCCACCGGCCCAGAAGACGCACTTGAGGCGATGGCATGGTCATGCGCTTTTGGTTGATCATCAGCTGCACATGGGTAATGAGATCCAGCAGGCACATCAGGCCCGGCAGGCCAAATACCACCACCCAGCGGGGCAGGGAATCGTCCTCCCCATTGGCGCCGATGAGTCCGCTGGGCACGATCTCCGGGATCTGATCCCACATGCGCACGCCCAGCACCATGGGCAAAGCGCAAGCCACCAGCGTAACCGCCAGCAGCAGATACCCCTTTTCTCTGGAGACGTGCTTGCCAAAGATCCGGGCACTCTCAATTTCCACCTGCCGTTCTTCGGCAGTTTTCTTCTGACGTTTGCTCATTGCGGGACAGAATCCTCCTAGTGAAATATTACAACTGGTTCTGCCGGCGGCAGAACCGCCGCACCGTCAAATGTTCACGATCTTCCAGGCGCACCACACCAAAAGAAGGGCCATCACCAGGTTGATGGGCTTGTTGAAGCGGCTGTAAATGGGGAACAGCAGCGACCCTACGGTTGCCCAGATGAGGTTTCCGGTTCCTGCGCAGGCTGCCATGATGACGGCAAACGCCAGCACGGCGGAAAAGCGGAATCCCCCCGGCAGGATATAGCCGGAATAGGCCGCAATCCCCAGCATCAGGATCTTCACATTCAGGAATTGCAGCAAAAACCCATTGCCATAGGAAAGGGGCTGATCCTGAGTCTGGGTGTCGGTGACCTTTTTGAACAGCATCTTATAGGCAAGATAGAGGATATACGCCGCACCCACATACTTGGCCACCGGCACGATCTGCGGCACCAGTTCGCCCAGGCCGGCACATCCAAAGCCGCAGATCAGCATAATGCACAGCAGGCCGGACCAAATGCCGAAAATCAGGGGAAAGCACTTTTTCAGTCCGTATTTGCTGGTGCTGCTCAGCAGCAGGATGTTATTGGGGCCGGGGGAAAACGTCGTTGCACAGGCATAGGCTGCCAGTTCCAGATACAGGGTCATCGTATTCGCCTCTCTCTTTTGTGGTATGTGCGCAGGTAGACGCATCTCCGCTTTGAAAAAAGAGGCCCGAAGAACAACTTCGGGCCTCTTTCACATTGCTGAGGACCGCTCCATGCCGCGCATAGCGCGTAGACAGGAGTTTCTTACTTGTTGGACGTGTGAATGGCGCGCTTCTCAGCCTGCAGGGCCGCCTCACGCATAGTCTCGGTGACCGTGGGGTGAGAATGGATGGTGGCGATGATCTCGTCCAGGGTCATCTCCTCGCCGATGGCCAGAGCGCCCTCCGCGATGAGGTCGGTGGCACGGGGCCCGATGATGTGCATACCCAGGATCTCGCCATACTCCTTGCCGGCGATAATCTTCACGATGCCTTCGCCGCCGTTGAGGATCAGAGCCTTGCCGTTGGCGCTCATGGGGAACTTGCCAACCTTGTACTCCAGACCCTGAGCCTTGCACTGCTCCTCGGTGAGACCCACGGAAGCAGCCTCGGGCTCGATGTACACGCAGGTGGGATTGGTCTTCTCGTCGTACACGGCGGGGATGCCCATGATATTCTCGGCAGCCACTTCGCCCATGGCGGAAGCGGTGTGAGCCAGCTGAGCACGGCCGAAGACGCAGTCGCCGATGGCATACACGCCGGGGACATTGGTCTCCATCTTGTCGTTGACGATGATCCGGCCGCGGTCGTTGTTGAGGCCGGCAGCCTCCAGATTCAGGCTGGCGGTGTTGGCCTTGCGGCCGATGGCAACCAGGACCTTCTCGGCCTCAAAGCTGACGGTCTCGCCGGCCTTGTTCTTGCAGACCACCTTGGCGCCCACAGGGGACTCCTCAACAGACTGCACGGGGCACTCCAGGTTGAACTCCATGCCCATCTTCTTCATGTGGGCAACGCCGATCTTGGTCAGGTCGCCGTCCAGCATGGGCAGCATGTGGTCCAGAGCCTCCACCACGGTGATCTTGGTGCCGAAGGCCGCGTAGGCGCAGGCCAGCTCCAGGCCAATGACGCCGCCGCCGATGACCACCATGGTCTTGGGCAGCTTCTCCAAAGAGAGGGCGCCGGTGGAGTCGATGCAGTTGGGGTTCTCCTTCAGGCCGGGGATGGGAGGCTGGGAGTTGACGGAACCGGTAGCCACGATGATGGCATCGGCAGTCATCTCCTCGGTGGTGCCGTCCGCCTTCTTCACAGAGAGCTTCTTGGGTGCCACGAAGGTAGCCTCGCCGTCGATCTTCTTGACCTTGTTCATCTTCAGCAGGCCGGTGACGCCGTTGGTCAGCTGCTTGGAAATGGCGTTCTTATGGGCAATGACCTGGGCGAAGTTGAGCTTCACGCCCTCCACTTCCACGCCGATCTCCTTGCCCTGGTTCTTGATGTCCTCCATCAGCTCAGCGCTGTGGAGCAGGCACTTGGTGGGGATGCAGCCCACGTTCAGGCAGGTGCCGCCCACATACTGCTTCTCAATAAGGGTGACCTTTGCGCCCAGCTGAGCGGCACGGATGGCGGCCACATAGCCGCCGGGGCCGCCGCCGATGACGATGATGCTGGTGTCGCCGGCGGGCTTGGCAGGAGCAGCAGCAGGTGCGGGAGCGGCAGCAGGCGCAGCGGCGGGAGCGGCAGCGCCGGGAATCGCCTCACCGGGCTGGCCGATCCAGGCCAGGGTGCCCTTCACGGGCACATCGTCGCCCTCCTGGGCCACGATCTTCAGCATGGTGCCCTCCACCTCGCTGGTGACCTCGTTGGTCAGCTTGTCGGTGGTGATCTCCAGGACCACGTCGCCAACCTTGACGGCGTCGCCTTCCTTCTTCATCCACTTGGAAACGGTGCCCTCTTCCATAGTCAGGCCAAGCTGGGGCATCTTCAATTCATAAGCCATTGGTATGTTCCTCCCGTTACAGCAAGATGCTCATGGGGTTCTGCAGCAGGTCACGCAGATCCATCTCAAACTTGGCAACCACAGCGCCGTCCAGCGTGCGGTGATCCAGGGTGACGGACAGGCGCATGACCTTCCGGGCCTCCACGCCGCCCTCGGCATTCAGAGCCAGCTCATCCTCAATGGCGCACACGCCGATGATGCAGGAATCCGGCTGGTTGATGATGGGGGTGAAGGTCTCGATGCCGAACATGCCCAGGTTGGACACGGTGATGGTAGAACCCTTGTACTCGTCGGGAAGGAGCTTGTTCTCCTTGGCGCGGGAAGCCAGATCCTTGGCCGTAGCGGAGAGCTGATCCAGGCCCATCTTGTCGGCATCCCGGATCACGGGAGTGATCAGGCCGGCGTCCAGAGCCACGGCCATGCCGATGTTGACATGAGCGCGCTGGATGATCTGCTTGTTGGCCTCGTCGAAGCTCACCAGCATCTCCGGATGGCTGCGCAGGCACTTGGCAGTGGCCTTAAGCACCAGATCGTTGACAGAGTACTTCTTGCCGGTCTCCTCCAGCAGCATCTTGCGGAACTTCATCAGCTCGGTGACGTCCACCTTGATGTTCTGGGTGACGCAGGGGATCTCGGTGTGAGACTGCAGCATCCGCTCGGCAACCACCTTGCGCATACCGGTGAGCTTCACAACCGTGTCGCCCTCCATCAGCTCCACTCCGGCAGAAGGTGCCTTCTTCTCAGCAGGCGCGGCAGCGGGAGCGGCGGCAGGAGCAACAGCGGGAGCGGCATCCTTGGCAGCCAGGATGTCCTTGAGGACGATCCGGCCGGAGGGACCGCTGCCCACGATGTTGGAATAGTCGATCCCCAGGCTGGCCGCGGTCTTGCGGGCCAGGGGAGAAATGCGGATCCGGGCGCCGTTGGCGGCAGCCACGGGAGCGGGAGCAGCCGCGGCAGGAGCAGCGGCAGCAGGGGCAGCCTCAGCAGCGGGAGCGGCGGGGGCGGCAGCAGGAGCCGCATCGCCCACAGCCTCGCCGGGCTGACCGATGTAAGCAAGCAGGCCCTTGACGGGGACATCCTCCCCCTCCTGGGCAACGATCTTCAAAAGAACGCCGTCATGCTCGCTGACCACTTCGTTGGTGAGCTTGTCGGTGGTGATCTCCAGGATCACATCACCGGTCTTGACCTCGTCTCCCTCGTGCTTGATCCACTGAGAAACCGTGCCCTCCTCCATGGTCAGGCCCAGCTGAGGCATCAATACTTCATAAGCCATTTATTGTTACCTCCTCACTTGTTCAGAACACGCTTGACGGCCTTGACAATGTCGTCAGGATGGGGGAAGTTCTGATCTTCCAGCACGGGGCTGAAGGGAGAGACGATGTTCAGGCCGCACACGCGCTCCGCGGGAGCGTCCAGCTCGTCGAAGAGCTCCTCGGCGATCTGAGCGGAGATCTCGCCGGCATAGCTGCCGCGCTTGACTTCCTCGGACACCACGATGACGTTGTGGGTCTTGGACACAGAGGCCTTAATGGCTTCCCAGTCGATGGGCACCAGGGTGCGCAGATCCAGGACTTCCACATCAATGCCCTCAGCGGCCAGCTTCTCAGCGGCCTCCATGGAGAAGTTCACCTCACGGCTCCAGGTGATGATGGTCAGGTCCTTGCCCTCGCGCTTGACCTTGGCCTTGCCGATGGGGGTGAGATACTCCTCCTCGGGGATCTCCTCCTTCTTGGCATAGAGCAGCTTGTGCTCCAGCACGATGACGGGGTCGTCGTCCCGGATGGCGGACTTGATGAGGCCCTTGGCATCCTCAGCGGAGCAGGGAGCCACAACCTTCAGGCCGGGGAAGTGGCAGAAGAAGTTCTCCAGGGACTGGGAGTGCTGGCCGGCATTGCGGCGGCCGGAACCCATAGGAGCACGCAGCACCATGGGCACAGAGGCCTGGCCGCCGGTCATGTAGCGCATCTTGGCCGCCTGGTTCAGCAGAGGATCTGCCGCCACGGTGGCGAAGTCGTCATACATCAGCTCCACAACGGGACGCATACCACGCATAGCCGCACCCACGGCCATGCCGCAGAAGCCCTCTTCGGAGATCGGGGTATCGATCACGCGGTTGGGGCCGAACTCATCCAGAAAACCGGTGGTGATGGCAAACACGTTGCCCATCACAGCCATATCCTCGCCCATGATGAAGACCTTGTCATCCCGGACCATTTCCTCGTGCAGGCCTTCACGGATGGCTTTGCTGACCGTAATTTTCTTGCTCATCTTGCCACACACCTTTCGTTGTCAGTCGCGTACATATCGTCAGTTACTTCAGAGGGATCGGGATAGGGAGACTCGTCAGCGAACTTCACAGCCTCGTCCATCTCTTCCTTGGCGTCCGCCTTCATTTTCTCCAGCTCTTCGGCGGCGACGCCCATGTCCATGAGCTTCTTGCCCAGCTTCTCGATGCCGTCGTTGGCCAGAGCGTGCTCCATGTACTCAGCGGGGCGGTACACGGCGGGATCGCCGCAGTAGTGGCCCTGATAACGGTACACCTTGGCCTCCACAACATAGGGGCCCTCACCGCTGCGGGCGTGCTCCATGGCCTTGGTCATGGCAGCATACACAGCCTCGGGATCGGTACCGTCCACCACCGCGTAGGGAACGCCGTAAGCGGCAGCACGGGGAGCCAGATCCGGGGTGTTGGTGACCCGGTGGATCTCGGTGGAAACACCGTAGCAGTTGTTCTCAATGAACCACACCAGGGGCAGCTTCCAGGTGGCGGCCATGTTCAGGGCCTCATGGAAGGTGCCCTCGTTGGTGGAGCCGTCGCCGAAGCAGCCCACCGTCACGGAGTTGTCGCCCATGATCTTGGAGGCCAGGGCGCTGCCGGCGGAGATGGGCTGGCCGGCGCCCACGATGCCGTTGGCGCCCAGATGGTTCATCTTGGCCATATCGGCAATGTGCATGGAACCGCCCTTGCCCTTGCAATAGCCGGTCTTCTTGCCGAACAGCTCGGCCATGGCCAGCTTGGGATCGCCGCCGCGGGCGATGACATGGCCGTGGCCCCGGTGGGTGGAGGTGAAGTAGTCCTGGGGCTGGATAGCAGCAAACGCGCCCGCCTCAGCGGCTTCCTGACCGATGCTCAGATGGATGTTGCCGGCCAGCATGCCTTTGGTGAAGCATTCCGCCGCGTGCTCCTCAAACGCGCGGATCCGCACCATCGTGCGGTAGAATCCCAGCAGCATTTCCTTGGAGCAAGTCTCTTCGGAGGTTTTCTTCTTAGTTGCCAATGTATTCACGCCTTTCTATTCATGATCCATAAATATGTGAGGACAACTTGTTATGCCTGTCTGGGGGCAAACAGGGGAACTTCCAGCTCGTCGTCGAACTTCCGGCCCATGACCATCCCCTCGATCTCCGCGATCACCACGTCCACCGTCAAAAGCACCTTGGTGCCTTCCACCAGATGGCCGCCGTGGGCGTTGCCGTGCCGGTCACTCAGGCTGATGTGCACATGCAGGTTCGTGTTCCCCTCGTCGTCGTGGCAGATGATGCCGGCGGCACTGGTGAGCTCGATGGGGCCCGTCAGGTGCAGCGTCTCGCCGTAGCCGTAACCCGCCTTTTTGTCCGGCAGCTCCACCGGATTGCAGAACTGCACGCCGTTGAGGCTTCCGATGGCGCTGAGGATCACGCCGTTGTTGATGCCGCTCCGCCTGCAGGCCTCCTCCAGCCCCAGCAGGACATCCGTTCCGGGTTTCAGGCGGATCGCCACCACCCGCTTCAGGTTGCCCTGGGCCATTTCCATGATATCTTCCATGCCAGCCTCCTTAGCTTTCAAATTTTCCGCTATAAGTCAATGTGCTGGAATGCATCACAGAGAACGAAAGTCTCGGATCTGTCCGGAGGCCACTCCACAAGGTCGTGGGCCAGAACCGGGCGCATCCTCATCTTGTCGTCCCCTGAAAACGGAACATGATAAATACAGATGCTCTTGGTATTGAGCGTCCCCCGGAAAAACCGTCCCCGCCGCAACACGCTGAAAAACAGCGGGTTGACAAATACCGCCCGCAGCGGGATCTGCCGGATGGCGTCAAAGGTCTCCTGGGTGTAATCCACATCGGCGGTAAAGAGGATCTTCTTGTCGCCGAAGGTAATGAGATAGCACACATGATGGACATTCTGGAACTTCTTGTCCAAATGGCGGGTAGAAAAAGCCTGGACGGTGATGTCCGGCTCAATGCGGTAGGCGGCGTGATCCGTCTCCTTGGAGAGGAGCACACACTGGGTGCCGGTCTCCTTTAAATATTCCACCAAGCCACTCTTTTCCACCGTGCGTCCGTCCGGCATAAACAGGCCTTTCACAGGCCGGTGTTCCAGGAACTCCCGCACCATGCCGGGGGAAAAATGATCCGGATGGGCGTGGGAAAAGAGCAGGTAATCGATCTTCTCAAAGGGGGGCTCCCCCCGGAGCATCTCCTGCCACACAGAGGGACTCAGGCAGCTGAAAGGATGTCCCTCTCCGCCGTAGATGCCGTCCAGCATCAGCGTGCAGCCTTGGTACTGCAGCAGCAGTCCCGCGTTGGCAATGAGCGTGACGCGCAAGGTGGTTTCCATATGGGCTGAAATCTCCTCTTCGATTCTGATTTCTTTCGCGCAAAAAGGAGTCCGTGCGCCGCTGCGCCCGGAAAATCGCCCGCAGCCTTCGCCTCCCATTAGTCATCTTATGTCCGAAGCTCCTTTGTCTGTTTATTATCTTATTCACCCACATTCCAAATGTCAACTCGAAATATTCCTATCTTGCAATTTCGGTGTTTTTCATGGATTTGCGACGGTTTTTTGTGCACTATTCTAATGCCGTTCGGATTCTGTAAATTTCAGTTGATTTTCCATATCAGCTGTCGTAAGATGTCTGTAGGACACAACTCAATTTTGTGCGAATCGGGTGATCACATTGAACGGATTTCCCTCTTCCCTGTCCGAGCAGGCTGCCAGCCAGATTATGGACATGATCCTGGTGGAGCGCCGCTTTCAAACCGGAGATAAGCTTCCCAACGAGCTGCAGCTGGCCCAGGAACTGGGGATCAGCCGTGTGACGCTGCGGGAGGCCATCCGGATCCTATGTACCCGGGGCCTTGTGGAGATCAAGCGGGGCCGGGGCACCTACGTCACCGCCTATGAAGCGCCGGTCTCCAGTGCGGATCTCTCCCCCCTGGGCGCCGTGGCGGCCAGCCACCGGGATCTTCTGGAGATCCGCATGATGGTGGAGCCCTCCGCCGCCTATTACGCGGCGCTGCGTGCCTCTCAGGAGGAGATCAGGACCATCGACGACCTGCGTGCAAAGATCGAAGAACAGGTGGCCCACGGCCAGAACCCCCTGAAAACAGAGCAGGACTTTCACAACGCCATCGCCCTGGCCAGCCACAACCAGTTCATGACCAAGCTGATGCCCATCATCAGCAAGGCCATCTACACGGACATCACCTACTTTGAAGAGAGCATTACCTACTCCCTGCAGGATCACCGGGAAATCGTCCGGTTCATTCAGGCAGGCAACGCCAAAGCCGCCCGATCCAGCATGGAGCTGCATATCTTCCACGCCTATCAGATCTCCAATCTGCGGGTGGACTGAAGCAAACGCAAAAGGAGTGCCGGCAGTTTGCCGGCACTCCTTTTTTATTGATGATTCCCCGTGCACTACGCCATGCGGGAGAGCATCAAGATCACGCCGTAGAGGACACTTGCGGTGGTGCCGAAGACGATCACCGGCCCCGCCACCAGGAACATCCGGGCAGCCATACCGGTGACAAAGCCCTCGCTGCGGAAATCCAGTGCCGGGGAGACCACGGCATTGGCGAATCCGGTGATGGGCACCAGCGTCCCCGCTCCGCCGAAGCGGGCCAGCTTGTTATAGAGATTCAGGCCCGTTAGCAGCGCCGAAATGGCCACCAGGGTGCAGGAGGTGGCTGTGCCGGCGTCCTCCTGGGAAAGGCCCGCGGCCATCCATCCGTTTCGGATCAGCTGTCCCACCACGCAGATGGCCCCACCGATGGCAAAGGCCATCGCCGTGTCCCGGATCACCGGGGATTTCCGGGCCTTTCGGGCCACATAGGCCTGATACTCCTTTGGCGTCATATCCATTATGACCCCTCCTTTGGCAGTTTCCCACAGTCTTCCCATCCGGTGGAAAAGTATGCGCTCTTGCAATCCCGTGGCGAAGGCGGTACACTGGTGGAAATGCTTTTAAGCCGTTTAGGAGGATCCCGCCATGAAAACCCCCCTCAAGCCGTTGGGGCTGTATATCCACATTCCATTCTGCAAGCAAAAGTGCTGCTACTGCGATTTCTACTCCCTGTCCGGCCGGGAAGACCGCATGGACGCATACACCGACGCCCTGTGCGCCCACCTGTCTGAGACCGCCCCCTTTGCCTCCGGGCATCTGGTGGACACCGTGTACTTCGGCGGCGGCACGCCCAGCTATCTGGGGGAAAAGCGGCTGGTGCGGATCCTGAAACTGATCCGGAAAAAATACCACGTAGCCAAAGATGCGGAGATCACCCTGGAGGCCAACCCCGACTCCGCCGGGGACTGGAAGATGCTGCGCTCCCTGCGCCGGGCGGGATTCAACCGTCTGTCCCTGGGGATGCAGTCCGCCGACGACCAGGAACTGCGGGCCATCGGCCGCATCCACACCATGGAGCAGGTCCGGGCCGCGGTGGAGGCCGCCCGGAAGGCAAAGTTTGAAAATCTCTCTCTGGACCTCATCTACGGCCTGCCGGATCAGACGATGGAGCGCTGGCAGGAAACGCTCTCCGCTGCCGCCGCCCTGGACCCGGAGCACCTGTCCTGTTACGAGCTCAAGGTGGAGGAGGGAACGCCCCTTTATGCCCGGCGGGCGGAGACCAACCTCCCGGGAGACGAGGCCCAGGCGGACATGTACCTCTATACGGTGGATTTCCTCTCCCGCCTGGGCTATGCCCAGTATGAGATCTCCAACTTTGCAAAGCCCGGCTTCGCCTCCCGCCACAATCTCAAATATTGGACTCTGGGAGAGTATGCGGGCTTCGGCCCCGGTGCCCACTCGGATTTCGGCGGCGTGCGCTACGCCTACGAGCGGGATCTGAACGCCTACATCCAGGGTGTGAGCAGCCATGCGCCCATGCTTTCGGAAAGCGAGCGGATCCCTCCCAGGGACCGGGACACGGAGTGGGTGATGCTGGGCCTGCGGACGGTTCAGGGCCTGGACCCCAAAGAATTTGAAAGCCGCTTCCGCCGCCGCTTCCAGTGCTTCCTGCCCTTTTTGGAGCAGTGCCGGGCAGCGGGCTACGCCATGGAGGAGGCAGGCCGCTGGCACCTGACGCCCCGGGGGTTCCTGGTATCCAACCAGGTCATCGGCGGGATGCTGGACGCTCTGGCGGAGGACAAGCGCCGCCGGGCGGAGGCCGCCGCCCGCGGAGACTTCCGGATCGATTTGTAAATGCACCTGTTCCTTGGAAAAACAAGAAAAGCCCGCCCCTTTCAGGGCGGGCTTTCTGCTTTTGCCGTCTGTCGTTACCCACGGACATCGATGGCATTCACCGGGCAGCCGTTGGCCGCGTCCGTCACCCGGCTGCGCCGCTCCGGGGCGGGCTCTCCCACCACCTTGGACACGCTGCCCTGGATCCGGAACACCTCCGGCGCCGCCGCCGCGCACATACCGCAGCCGATACAGCGCGTCTCGTCGATCTGAATGGTCATATCGCCCTCACCGTCCTCTCATCCGCCGATCAGGAAGTCCAGCACATCCATGACCCCGTCCCCGCTGGCCCGGTAGAGCTCCGTATAGCCGCAGTTGGTACAGGAGACGGTGATAAAGCGCTTGTTCTGAATATCAAACAGTTTGGCGAAGTTTCCGCCGGTAGCCTGGAACTGGTCGTGGTCATAGTGACGGCAGCCGCACTTGGGGCAAACGTATTGGATCTGATCCATGGAAGCGCCTCCTTTTTGGTATCTGGAGTTATTTTAATATGTATATGCCCCTTTTGCAACCTCTTTCGGCGGAGGAACCTTTTGGCCGCACAGTCCGTCTTATCAGGAAACAGTCTCACTCCGGCATGAATTGTCACGGAAATGTCATTTACTTTTTTTCGGATCTGTGCTATGCTGAAAGGCGTTATGTAGACTTGATAACTGATAGGAGGCACGATATGAAACACATTCCGCAAAAGCTCCTTTCTTTGCTGCTGGTTCCGGTGCTGGCCTGCTCGCTGATGCTGCCGGCGGCGGCATCGGATGCCCTGGGAGAGGATCTCACCGCCCAGAACACCCTGCTCAACGAGGAAACCGAGCTCTCCACCAACGTCTTCTGGAGCACAGCCTACTCCGACCTGCGGACGGAAAACGTGGTCACCTACACCCCCAACAAGGATGTCACCCCCATCGTGACTTACGGCAATGTCCTTACCTCCCGCAATACTCCCTCCTCCATGGCTGCCAAGCTGGAGGCCCAGAGCTACCGGGTGGTGGCCGGCATCAACGGCGATTTTTACAATACCTCCACCGGTCTTCCCATCGGTATTGTCATCACCGAGGGTGAGCTGCGCAGCAGCGACGGCGGATACTATGCCATCGGCTTCCGGGCCGACGGCACCGCCGTCATCGGAAAGCCCGCAGTCAAGGTCTCCGCGGATCTGGGCTATGAGCTGCTCAACGACTACGGCACCCCCACGGAGGTAATCCGTTCGGTGACAGGTGTCAACAAGGCCCGTGTCTCCACCGGCGGCATCTACCTTTATACATATGACTTCAACGACCGCCACACCACCGGCAATACCGAGGCCGGTGTGGATGTGGTGTGCAACATTGAGGACGGTGCCCTCTCCATCGGCGACACATTGACGGTCACGGTGGAGCGGGTAGTGGAGGCCACCTCCGCCACAACCATCCAGCCGGGACAGATCGTCTTGTCCGCCAACCTGCTCTCCGGCGACTACTATGTCAATGCCCTGCGCCAGATCCCCGTGGGCTCCACCATCACCCTGGATGTCAGTGCTTCCAGCGAGGAGTGGAATGACGTGGAATACGCTGTGGGCGCCCTGTACTCCCTGGTGGAGAACGGCTCCGTGGTCTCCGGCCTGGCCGCCGGCGCCAACCCCCGCACCGCCATCGGCCAGAAGGCCGACGGGACGGTGGTATTCTACACCATCGACGGCCGCAAGTCCGGCCACTCCATCGGAGCTACCATGACCCAGGTGGCCCAGCGCATGGTGGAGCTGGGCTGCGTCAGCGCACTGTGCCTGGACGGCGGCGGCTCCACGGCCATGACCGTCACCGCGCCGGACACCACCTCCGCCAAGACCATCAACGTCCCCTCCGACGGGGGCGAGCGGGCCGTCACCAACCAGGTGTTCCTGGTGGCCACCAATGAATCCACCGGACGCCTGAGCCACTACTATGTCAAGGCGGACAATGCCTATGTCCTGGCCGGCAGCAAGGTGAACATCACCGCCTCCGCCGTGGACACCAACTACATCCCCATGGATCACGACTACGACCTGGATGCCTCCGACGGCGAGATGGACGGCAACGTCCTCACCACGCCTCACCGGGGCGGCGAAATCACCGTCACCGCCAGCGGCGGCGGCAAAAAGGGCTCCACCACGGTCTATGCCATCACGGAGCCGGATTCCATCTCCGTGAAGAACGGCTCCTCCGCCGTCACCTCACTGTCCGTGGCTCCCGGTGCCTCCGTGACCCTCACTGCCTCCGCCATGTACAACCACCTGGCCCTCAAGGCCGACCCTGAGGCCTTTACCTGGAAGGTCTCAGGCGGAATCGGCACCGTCAGTGAAAACGGCGTGTTCACTGCTACCGCCCCCGGCACCGGAACGCTGACGGTCTCCGCCGGCGGCAAGAGCACCTCCGTCACCATCACCGTCTCCAACCTGGCACTGCAGACCGTGGAGGACTTTGAAGGCTCCCCCACCATCTTCCAGGGAACCGGCAACGGTGCCGATCTGAGCCTGACTTCCGCCAGCGACTATGTGAAGCTGGGCCGCAGCGCCGCCAAGCTGGATTACACCCTGCTGGAATCCCTGAATTACGGCGCCGAGTGGCGTGCTTTTGCCGAAACGGACATCCCCACCATGTACACCAGTTTGAATATGTGGGTCTACGGCGACGGCTCCGGCAATAACCTCTATTTCTTCTACAGCAACGGCACCAAGACCTGGCTGAGCCAGCTCATCACCAAGCTGGACTTCACCGGCTGGAAGCAGATCTCCGTCCCCATCACCTCGGAGCATTTTGAGATCCAGGGCCTGAATGTCAGCGCCGGCTCCACCACGCAGGTGGATGACGGCCTGGGCGGCACCCTCTCCGGCGTGCCTACCACTCCCACCAAGGGCACCATCTACATTGACCATATCGTGGCCTCCTTCAACAACACCGTGGACACCACCGTGCCCTCTGTTACCGTCAAGGCCGACGGCACCGCCCTCACCGCCACCATCTCCGATGCGGTGGACGGCGTGCTGCCCCAGTCCTCCATTACGGTGACCTGGGACGGCAAGGCCCAGTCCTTCAACTACAATGCCCAGACCGGCGTCCTCTCCACCCCCATCATTTCCGACGGCAAGCCCCACCGCCTCACCGTCACCGCCCGGGACGCCTCCGGCAACATCGGCCGCGCCTCCTATGACGTGCCTGCCGGTGCCGACTGGAAGCCCTCCTTCACGGATACCCAGAACTACTGGGGCGCCACCTACGTGGATTACCTCTACACCGCCGGTATCACCACCGGCTATGACGACGGCACCTTCCGCCCCAACCAGAACATCACCCGGGCCCAGTTCTCCGTGATGCTCTTCCGGTATCTGGGGCTCAATGAGGCCGACTATGCCGGCGTCACCCTTCCCTTTGCGGACAACGCCTCTATCCCGGCGTACGCGGTACCTGCCATCCAGGCACTGTACAGCGAGGGCATCATCAACGGCTCCACCGGCTCTGACGGTCGGCTCTACTTCAATCCCGGCGCCAGCCTCACCCGGGCCCAGGCCGCCACCATGATCGGCCGCACCCAGCAGAAGGGCTATGCCACAGCGGCCCTGACCTTCACCGATGCCGCCTCCATCCCCGCCTACGCCACCTACTACATCCAGACTATGGTGGCCCAGGGAGTCATCAGCGGCTATACGGACGGCACGTTCCTGCCCAACGCCTACATCACCCGGGGCCAGATGGCCAAGATCCTCTACAACCTCATGTGAGATCGGGCGCTCCCCGGGCACAAAAAGACAGGGATCGGCAAATTGCCGATCCCTGTCTTTTCTATATGCCACACGCCGAACCATGCACGCATTAAAAACAATGGCTCGCAAAAAAGTGCCGGGTGTGTAACTTTCCCCGCTCTCAGACCGTAAAGCCGCCGTCGGCGGTGAGGATCTGCCCTGTGATGAAAGAGGCCTTCTCTGAGGCCAAAAATACCACTGCCTGGGCCACATCCTCCGGCGTTCCCAGCCGTCCCAAAGGGGTCTCCTGAGCCAGCATGGAGCAGGTCTCCTCTCCCAGCTCTTTGAGCATGTCCGTCTGGATACACCCCGGAGCCACGGCATTGACCCGGATGCCGGAGGGTGCCAGTTCCAGTGCCAGGGAGCGGGTGAGGCCCACAATGGCCGCCTTGGTGCAGGCGTAGGCCACCTCGCAGGAGGCACCCCGCAGCCCCCACATGGAGGAAATGTTCACGATGCATCCCCGCTGCTGGGAGATCATCCGGGGCAGCACCGCCAAAATGGCATTGCGGGCGCCTCCCACATTGACGGCAAAGCTCCGCTCCCACTGCGCGTCCGTCAGATCCTGAAACAGCCCCTGGTAGGAGATGCCCGCATTGTTCACCAGCAAAGAGATGGGGCCCAACTCCGCCTCCGCGGCCCGGACCATCTTTGCTGCCTGGGCCCGATCCGCCACATCGCCGGCTACGGCCACAGCGTCGCACCCTGCCTCCCGGATGGCGGCCGCCAGCTCTTCCGCCTCCCGGCCATGGGTGTGGTAATTGATCCCCACGCACCACCCCTCCCGGGCAAGCTCCCAGGCGATGGCACGTCCGATCCCCCGGGATGCCCCGGTCACCAGTGCCGCTTTTCTCATGTGCCGTTCCCCCTCTTCGGATGTTTTACGCCAGTGTAACAAAATTTTTGGACGGATGCAAGAAAAGTGTTGACAAAACCGTTTTCTTCGTGTATCTTATATTTGTTCGCTTCGGACGATTAGCTCAGCTGGCTAGAGCACCTGCTTGACGTGCAGGGGGTCACAGGTTCGAGTCCTGTATCGTCCACCAAAAAGAGCGCCTGCAATAGCGGGTGCTTTTTTATTTTCTTTTTTTCGGGAATAGAAAACAGCAGGGAGGGCCGGCAGAACTGCCGGCCCTCCCTGTGTTTATGCGCTCTCCGAGCCTCTTATTTCACCGCTGGAGGAAGTCCCGCCGCCCGGAGGGCACTGTCAAAGGCGCCGCCCCGGTAGCAGAACACCAGCGTCCGCACCTGGTCATGGCCCAGGTCGATGACGTCGCCGTTTCCGGTGGGATCGCTGCCGTCCCCCTGGATGATCCCCGCGTTCATCAGCAGCTCCACCGTGGGCCGGAACGTCTCCGGCACTTCCTTCAAATATTGATACCGCACATCCGGTTCCTCCAATCTTGCCTTGAATTCCGCCCACTTGTCAGCGGAGATAAGATAGCTGGGGCAGTGCTTGCCCGTCACATCGAAGTGACGGTACACATTTTCCAGGGGGATGTGATACCGCTCCATCAGCTCCCGGCCCAGGGCCGCCCCATTGGCCAGGGTGGCCTCGCTGGCCTGATACACCCCGTTGCGGACGGTGTCGCACAGTTCAATGGACAACGAGTTGGTATTGGTGATCCTGCCATACATGGTCCCCCCGCCGGTCAGATCCGCATTGGCGTATTTTTTGCCGCCTACCGCCCAGGCCGCACGCAGCTCCGGCACGGAGCGGTACACGCAGGTATCATCCACAAAATAGTGGGCGCTGGCCTGCACCACATGGGTCTGGAAATAGGCGGCATTGCTGGCCGCCCGATCCCCGTCGTTTCCGGTGTAGTGATACACCAGATATTTGATCTGGCTGGCTTTCCGGGATCCGCCATAGTTCCCGGGGTTGGCCAGCTGCTCAATCAGCTTATACATTGTCCTTGACTTCCGGCAAGCCGGCCACACTGGTCAGCAGGGACAGCAGGCCCGCCAAAGCAGAGGCGGAGATCACCATGATCCAGTTCACCTCTCCCAGCGCCGCCGCGGTGCCGATGGTGGCTGCCGCCGTTTGAGCCACCGTTTTGACGGCCCGGACTGCCGCGGCCTTGATCCACGTTCTGGTCTTTCCGCTCATATCAGCCCTCCTCCATGATTTTTATTTGTGATATGCCTCCAGGTCGGAGATCCGGTGGTTGATGACCTTGATCTGCTCCTCCACCACCGGGACACGCTGGGCGAAATGGTTGTGCTCCCGCACCTCCCGGGTCAGCTCCTCCACCTTGGTGTCCGTCACCGCCTGATGGCGATTGTTGGAAATAATGACTCCCAGCAGCGTCACGCCGCCGGAGAGCAGTGCCGTCAGGATATTCTCCATCACAGCCCGTCATCTTCCTCCGGCGCCGCGCCCAGATCCTCCCAGAAGGTTTCGGTGCCCGTTTCTCCAGGCGGATAGGGATTGTTGTCCTGTGTGGACTTCCACAGATGTCCATTCTTCAAGCACACCTCGCCGCTCATCCAAAGACCGCTGGTGCCGTTGGGCGCCGTATACTGCTTGGCAGCCGCGGGATCCTTGGTGTGGGTAATGCTCCAAAGAGCCGGTGTGTTGGAGGGGAGCTCCCCGGGATAATTGGCCGCGTTGTGGGGGGTAATCAGGGTAAAGACCTGGCGCTCCCCGTCCACTTCCTCCCAGACAGGCGCACCCACCGGCCAGAGGGAGTAATCCTTCTGTGGGTCATATTGGGGGATGGCCTCCTCCCGGGCAATGAGCGCCGTACCATCCAGGGAAGCTGCCTGGCTGCGCAGACTGGCAGCGTCTGCGGCGCCCTTGGCCCGCATGGCCTCATTGGCCAGCTCATACACTTCACTCACCGCTCTCCACCCCCTCCCGATAGGCGGCCATCAGGCCGTCCTCTTTCTCCTGGGCCTCCAGTTCTACCTGGGCTGCCTGCGCCTGGGCCGCCTCTGCCTGCTGGGCCAGGGTATCCGCCTGGGCCTGCAGCTGGGCCATCTGAGTCTGGTAGCCGCTGACGTCTCCCAGATATTGAGACTGCACCTGCAGTTCCACGGTATAGCTGCGGGTGGCGCTGTCATAGGTGATGCGCACCACATCAAAGCTGTACCCCTCCGGCAGGCCTGTCTCCTCTGGGCGGTCCGAGCGCAGATGCTCCACCGCGGGCTTTTCCCAGGAGATGGCCTCGATCTGGGGGAGTTCTGCAAACTCCCGCTCAATGACCACTTTGTAGCGGCCGTTGGCACTTCCCCGCAGAATCAGTCCGGCCGTGACGCCGTTGATCCTCCAGGTCTGTCCGTAAAGACTCATGATTGTTCCTCCTCTCATGATCATGATTGGGAGCTCCCGCCGGGTCCCGATGGTCCCAGGGCGGGGCCGCTCCTGATAAACGGCCCCGAGCCGCCTCTCTTGCACAGATTCGTGCAAGCAGAGGCAAAATTTTTATATAAAAAACGGACATCCCTGAGGATGTCCGTTTTTCTCCCGCAAAGGTCTCGCAGCTTTCTGCCAAAACAAAAAAATCGTCGCAGGCGAATGATCGCCTGCGACGAGCTGGAGCGGCTGATGGGAGTCGAACCCACCTATGCAGCTTGGGAAGCTGCCGTTCTACCGATGAACTACAGCCGCATCTTTTGAAGTCGAAGTGTATTATAGCAAAACTTTTCCGCTTTTGCAACAAGAAAAATGGCGAACTCTTCTGTGGGGCTTCCCGCAGGGGCATGAACGTCCCATTTCTCTCATAAGATGAGCCAACGGGAAAAGGAGGATCGCCATGAAAAAACTGTTGGCCCTGGTGTGCGCGGTGCTGTGTCTCACCGTCAACGTGGGAGCGCTGGACCTTTCGGCGCCCTCGGCGCTGCTGATGGAAAAGGAGACGGGCACCGTACTCTTTGCCAAAAACGAACACGAAAAGCTGGAACCGGCCAGCGTCACGAAAATTATGACGCTGCTTTTGACCATGGAAGCCATTGACTCCGGACAGCTCCACTACGACGACGTGATCACCGCCTCGGCCCACGCCTGTTCCATGGGCGGCTCCCAGATCTGGCTGAAGGAAAACGAACAGATGACGGTCTCGGATATGCTCAAAGCCGTGTGTGTAGTCTCCGCCAACGACTGCGCCGTGGCACTGGCGGAGGCGGTGGCCGGCAGTGAGGAGGCTTTCGTGGAGCGGATGAACCAGCGGGCGTCGGAGCTGGGCATGAACGACACCACCTTCAAAAATGCCACCGGGCTGCCCGCCCAGGGCCATGTCACCTCCGCCTATGACATCGCCCTCATGAGCCGGGAGCTGATTTTGCATCACCCGGACATCCGCCAGTACACCACCATCTGGATGGATACGCTGCGGGACGGCGCCTCCCAGCTGGCGAACACCAACCGGCTCATCCGCTTCTACAACGGCGCAACAGGCCTGAAGACCGGCTCCACCGACTCCGCCCTCTACTGCCTCTCCGGCACGGCGGAGCGGGATGGCATGGAGCTCATCTCCGTGATCCTCAAGGCCCCCACCTCCGCCCAGCGCTTTGAGGATGCCCAGGCGCTTTTGAACATGGGCTTTTCCACCTACACCCTGATCCACGCCGTTCCGGAGACCCCTCTGGCGCCGGTGCCGGTGTCTCTGGGCACTCAGGCCACCGTGCAGCCGGTGGTGGGTGAGGGCGGTACCCTGGTGCTGGAAAAGGCCCTGGCAGCGGGGCTCACCCAAACCATCACCCTGGCGGAGTCCGTGGAAGCCCCGGTGGCCGCCGGAGACCAGCTGGGCACCCTGCAGCTTTTCAGCGGGGAGACCCCCGTGGCGGAACTTCCTCTGCTGGCAGGGGAAGACGTCCCCCGGATCACATACCGCGAGATGTTCTCCCGGGTACTGCGCACCGCCTTTCTCTGCGCCGGCGCGCCAAGCCAGCAGTGAGTGCCTTTCTGGAAACTTTTTCCGCTTTCCATCCCGGAGCGACGCTTTTCTCTTGCCCACCGGGCGGCGGGATGCTATACTGTTGTCGCAGAAAAAATTTCCGGGCGGCCTGAAGCCGCCCAATACAAAAGAAGGGACGATCTCTTATGCTGAACGTCAAGCTTTTTCATATGAAGTCCTTCCTGCCCATGCCCTATGAGGAGGCGCTGGCTCCCCGTCTGAAGATTGCCCACGACAAGCTGCAAAACGGCAGCGGCGCCGGCGGCGACTTCACCGGATGGGTTCACCTGCCCAGGGACTACGACAAGGAGGAGTTTGCCCGCATCAAGGCGGCCGCTGCCCGGATCCAGTCCAACTCCCAGGCGTTGGTGGTCATCGGCATCGGCGGATCCTATCTGGGCGCCCGGGGCGTCATCGAGTGCCTGTGCTCCCCCAACTATAACCTTAAGAAGAAGAACACCCCCAACATCTACTTCGTGGGCAACGGCCTCTCTGCTGACTCCATGCAGGAGGTGTTGGATCTGCTGGAAGGCGTGGACTTTACCGTAAACGTCATCTCCAAGTCCGGCACCACCACCGAGCCCGCCGTGGCCTTCCGCTTCTTCCGGGAAGCCCTGGAGAAGAAGTACGGCAAGGACGGTGCCCGGCAGCGCATTATCGCCACCACGGATAAGGCCCGGGGCGCCCTCAAATCCCTGGCCGACGCCGAGGGGTGGGAGACCTTCGTGGTGCCCGACGACGTGGGCGGGCGGTACAGCGTGCTCACCGCCGTGGGCCTGCTGCCCATCGCCGTGGCCGGCGTGGACATCGACGAGCTGATGGCCGGAGCCGCCCGGATGATGGAGCGCTGCGGCGTCACGGGCTTCGACTGCCCCGCCTGGCAGTACGCCGCCATTCGCTATGAGCTCTACCGCTCCGGCCGTTCTGTGGAACTGCTGGCCTGCTACGATCCCGCTTTCCGCTTCATGGCCGAGTGGTGGAAGCAGCTCTACGGCGAGAGCGAGGGCAAGGACGGCAAGGGCCTGTTCCCTGCCAGCGTGGAATTTACCGCGGATCTGCACTCCATGGGCCAGTACATCCAGCAGGGCAAGCGTCTGATGTTTGAGACGGTGGTGCGCCTGGGTGCTTCCAGGTGCCGGCTGGCTGTGCCCCGGGACGAAGCCGACGGCGACGGCCTGAACTTCCTGGCTGGGGCGGACATGGACTTCATCCGGGACCGCGCCATGGAGGGCACCCTTCTGGCCCACACCGAGGGCGGCGTTCCCAATGTCATCGTGGAGACCGACGGCAAGTCCGCCGGTGATCTGGGCGAGCTCATCTACTTCTTTGAGTATTCCTGCGGCCTGTCCGGATATCTGCTGGATGTGAACCCCTTTGACCAGCCCGGTGTGGAGGCCTACAAGAAGAACATGTTTGCCCTGCTGGGCAAGCCCGGCTACGAGGACCGCAAGGCCGAGCTGGAGGCCAAGCTGGCACAATAAACAGCACTGCCTGCCGGAGGATTTCCTCCGGCAGGCAGTCTTGTTTTTCCGGTCTCCAAAAACTGTCAATGACCAATATGAACAAAGTTTGAAAGTTCATTTTTGCATTGTATTTTACAGGATTGTATGATAAGATTTAATCAGCAAACTCCCCCTCCCCCAGCAATTTAAAAGAACAGGAGTGATTCAATATGGTCAGATTAATTATGGGCGTCAAGGGTTCCGGCAAGACCAAGCAGCTCATCGAACTGATCAACAATGCGGCGAAGGACGAGCCCGGCAACGTGGTTTGCATCGAGGCCAACCGCAATATGACGTATGACATCCACTACCACATCCGCCTGATCGACGCCCAGGAGTACAAGCTCAACAGCTACGATCTCTTCCGCGGCTTCATCAGCGGCCTGTATGCAGGCAATTATGATATCTCCCACGTGTTCATCGACAATCTGTGCAAAACCGTGGGTGCCGAGGTCGGCAAGGATACCGAGAGCTTCCTCAACTGGCTGGATGCCTTCGGCGAAAAGAACGGCATCAAGTTCACCGTCACCATCAGCGCGGACAAGTCCGTTGCCACCGACGGGATGCAGCGCTATCTGTAAGATTTGAAAATACCAGGGGAGAGGCCTCCGGCCTCTCCCCTTTTTGGCGTCTTTCGGACTTTGCCCGAATTCAGAATTCCGGCAGCTGTGTGGTACGCTCCGTCACGTTCTGGAAGCACACCTGACCCACGCCGAACAGCCTCAGCAGCTGCTCCCGAACCTCCATGGCCCGGCTGTCCAGATACCATACCACCGCCTGCTTGCCGCCCTTCTCCCAGGTAAGGTACGCGGCCTCATAGCGGCTGGAGTAATAGCCCTCGGCACCGTCCTCCGCCTGGGCGCGGATCTCCTGGGCGTCCATGGTGCCGCTGCGCTTTTCTCCTGTCCAGCACACGCCCCGGGTGGAGATGCACACACTGAGCTTTTCCGGCGCCACCACACCGTCCAGGCGGGCCAGAACGCTGTAGAGCTCCTCCATGGGCTCCAGCGGTGCCACTGCCAGCTCCTCTCCGGTCTTTTCGTATGCTTCTACCCGCAGCACCAGCTTGTCCGCGGCACGGCCCAGCGCCGCCAGATCATAGGCACCTGTGTCACCGGTGTCCCCGGCAGGCGCGTCCGCCATGACATAGAGGAGCTTATCTCCCAGTTTGGCGGCGGTCTGCTGTACCAGTTTGGTCAACTGAGTCTGCTGGTTATCCTGCAAGCTGGAAATATCCAGCAGGATCCCGTCATAATTGCCCTGCCGCACAGCGGCTGCCAGAGCCTCTGCGGTGGTAGCCGGCGTTCCCTTCAGGGCCAGGCTTCCGCCGGAGACCCGCAGCAGCTCCGTGGCGCCGGACTGCTCCACGGCAGCGCGGATCCGGGAGAGCGTCTCCTCCTCCATGACAACATTCACCTGGGTCTGGCCGCTGTAGGTGAATCTGGCGGCGGACACCGCCACCACATCCAGATCCTCCAGGGCTGCCGCATCCTCTACGGAGGACACGATGCCCAGCTGGGACAGCGTGGTACCGGAGAGCTTTTGATCCAGGCGATCCAGGATCACCGCCACCTGTTCCCGGGTCGCTGCCCGGTCCGGCGCAAAGGTAGTGCCCGACGTGCCGTTGACGATCCCCAGCTCATAAGCCATAGCGATATACCCGGCATTGGTGGTGGTATCCGTAAAGGGGGCAGACACCGCCTGGGCGAGGCCCGCAATAGTTCCGTAGCCCAGGGCCCGCACCAGCATGGCCGCCATCTCCTCCCGGGTGATGGAATCCGCGGGGCGGAAGGTATCGGTCTGGCGGGTAATGGCCCCGTTGGCGTAGGCAGTCTCCACCGCGCTGAAATACCAGGCGTCAGGGTCCTGCACATCCTCATAGGTGCCCTTCTGGGGTGTCACCATCTCCCAGTCGAAAAAGCGGCACAGCACCACTGCGAAAGCAGCCCGGGTCATGGGATGCCCCATACCGAAGGTGGTGGCGCTCTCTCCCTGGAACCAGCCCTGCTGGACGCAGCGCTGGATGGAAGGCGCTGCCCAACTGGCAGCCGGCACATCCCGGAAAGAAGCGGCCGCCGCAGGCACCGGCGCCACGCCGCTCAGCAGGCACACCAAAAGCGCCCAGACGGCGATCCGCTGAATCTGCATCTTCATGCGCATTGCAACTCCTTTTGTGTGATTTGACCTCCGGCGGCATTTCCGGGGGCGTCAAAGCGCTCCAACATCCGGAAAACGCGGTAAAATCTGCCGGAAATCTCGGGCTATTGTACCAAATAAATGCTCTCCCGTCAAATGAGAGCCGTCGGTTCCTGTCGCCGCCCCTGTCAACACACATTTTTTCTTTACCTTTGTGGGAGTATCTGCTATAATCATTTAGTTATTATGGTTTCTTATACGCATTTTGCGCCGGAAAGGAGGCAGCGTCCCATGAAGTTCAAAAAATGGAACATCACCCAGCCCGCAGAACAGGACGTGGCCCTCCTGCGCAGTGCGGGATACCCATATCTGCTCTCCACGGTGCTGGCCGCCCGGGGTGTCACCACGCCGGAGGCCGCCGCCGCGTTTTTGGATCGGGAGCGCTCTTTGACCCTCTCCCCCATGCTGATGCGGGACATGGACAAGGCCGTCGCCCGCATCCAGCGGGCCATCAGCCAGGGGGAGACCATCGCCGTTTTCGGTGATTATGACGTGGACGGCATCACCTCCACCTGCCTTTTAACCGACTATCTGCGCCGCTGCGGCGCCCGGTGCCTGCGGTATATCCCCCGCCGCATCGAGGACGGCTACGGCCTCAGCCGGGACGCCATCCGGGGGCTCTATGACCAGGGCGCCACGCTGATGGTGACGGTGGACTGCGGCATCACCGGTAATGACGAGGTGGAATACGCCGCCTCTTTGGGTATGGATGTGGTGGTAACGGACCATCATGAGTGCAAGGAGGACCTGCCCCATGCGGTGGCAGTGGTAGACCCTCACCGGCCGGACTGCCCCTACCCCTTCAAGCACCTGGCAGGCGTGGGCGTGGCACTGAAGCTGGTGCTGGCCCTGGGAGGAGAGAGCCGGGAGGACGCCCTGTTCGCCCGGTACTGCACCCTGGCCGCCATCGGCACCATTGCCGATGTCATGCGGATGGAGGGGGAAAACCGCACCATCGTCTACTGCGGGCTGGAGGCTCTGCCCCACACAGACTTCGTGGGCGTTCACGCCCTGCTCAAAGAGGCCGGGCTTGCCGGCAAGCCCATCTCCTCCATTCAGATCGGCTTTGTCCTCTCCCCCCGCATCAACGCCGCCGGGCGCATGGGGGCCGCGGATCTGGCCGCCGACCTGCTGGAGACGGATGATCCCGCCCGGGCGGAGGAACTGGCCCGGGAGCTGTGCGACCTCAACCGGGAACGTCAGGCGGTGGAACAGGCCATCTGTGCCGACGCCATTCACCAGATCGACTCCCTGGGCCCGGAGGAGCGCAGCGCCCTGGTCCTGGCCAGCGAGGACTGGCATCAGGGTGTCGTGGGCATCGTGGCCTCCCGTCTCAGTGAAAAATACGCCTGTCCCAGCTTCATGATCCACCTGAAAGACGGTATTGGCAAGGGCTCCTGCCGCTCTTACGGCGGCTTCAACCTTTTCACGGCGCTGGAGTCCTGCTCGGATCTGCTGGAGGGCTTTGGCGGCCACGAGCTGGCCGCGGGCTTCACCATCCAGGAGTCCAATATCCCCGCCTTCCGGGCCAGGATGAACCGCTATGTCCGCTCCGCCTCCGGCGGAGTGCTGCCGGTGAGTTCCCTGGCCATTGACGCCCCCATCACCTCCCCCGGGGAGATGACGCTCCAACAGGCTCAGCTGCTGGAGTATCTGGAACCCTACGGCGCCGGCAACCCCCGTCCCGTGTTTGCCCTGCTGGGAGCCACGGTGGACGCGGTGCAGTCCGTGGGCCAGGGCAAGCACCTCAAGCTGCGCCTTTCCAAGGGCGTCAGCCGGTTCGACGCTATTTTCTTCTCCGTCACAGCCGAGGAGTGCGGCATCAGCGCCGGAAGCCGGGTGGATGTTGCTTTCCACCTGCAGGCCAACACCTTCCGGGGGAACACCACGCTGCAGCTCCAGCTCATCGACATCCGCCCCTCCCTGACCCCCAGCCGCCACGAGGCGGAGGCCCTGGCCCTGCTGGACCGGCTGGTGGAGGGTGACCCCGTCACGCCTCAGGAGGCCACCCGGCTGGGTGCCTCCCGGGACCAGTTCGGCGCCTTCTATCTGGCGCTGGAGCGGCGGCTGCGCCAAGGCTGCTGCGGCCCCCAGGCGGAGCTTCCCTTCCTGCGTCAGCTGGCGGCGGACGGCGGCGGCTGTGAGAGCTTTTTGCGGGCCGCCCTGGCTCTGGCCGTCTTCAGCGAGCGGGGGCTGCTGTCCCTGACCCGGGAGAACGGCACCCTGCTGGTCAAACTGCGGCAGACCCGCCAGAAGGTGGATCTGTTTGCCTCCCCCTATTTGTCCCGGCTGCCGGGGGCAGCCAATCGGAATCGAGGTGAAACGCCATGACCGTTTTGGAACAATACGACAATCTGGAAAAGACCGTCCGCAGCTACAACCCTTCGGCGGACTTTGCCCAGATCCGGGCCGCCTTTGAATTTGCCCAGGAGGCCCATAAAGATCAAAAGCGCAAAAGCGGAGAGCCCTATATCATCCATCCTCTGGCGGTGGCTCAGATCGTGGCGGAGGAACTGCGTCTGGACTCGGAGTCCATTATGGCCGCCCTGCTCCACGACGTCATCGAGGATACCGGCGCCACCCATGAGGATGTGGCCCGCATTTTCTCTCCCACCATTGCCGACCTGGTGGAAGGCGTCAGCAAACTGACCCGGATCCAGTACGCCACCAAGGAAGATGAGCAGATGGAGAACCTGCGCAAAATGCTCATCGCCATGTCCAAGGACATCCGGGTCATCCTCATCAAAATTGCAGACCGGCTCCACAACATGCGCACCATGGAGTACCAGACTCCCATGAAGCAAAAGCAGAAGTCCCTGGAGACCATGGAGATCTATGCCCCCATCTCCCACCGTCTGGGCATGCAGCGCATCAAGTGGGAGCTGGAGGATCTGTCCCTGAAATACCTGGATCCCGTGGGATATGAGGAGATCGTCTCCAAGCTGGAGGCCAAGCACCAGGAGTACGAGGACTTCATGCACCGCACCCAGATCCAGATTGACGACCGCCTCAACGAACTGGGCATCCAGCACATCGTCTACGGCCGTATGAAGCACCCCTATTCCATTTACCGCAAGATGTTCAACCAGAACAAATCCCTGGACGAGATCTTCGACCTCTTTGCCTTCCGGGTGATTGTGGAGAATGTGGGCGACTGCTATAACGTGCTGGGTGTGATCCACGATCTCTACAAGCCCATTCTGGGCCGGTTCAAGGATTATATCGGCACGCCCAAGCCCAACGGCTACCAGTCTCTGCACACCACCGTCATGGGCACCGACGCCATCCCCTTTGAGGTACAGATCCGCACCAAGGAGATGCACGAGGTGGCCGAGTACGGCGTTGCAGCCCACTGGAAGTATAAGCAGGGCGGGCAGGGCGCCGGCACCGAAGGGAAGTACGAGTGGGTGCGCCGGCTGCTGGAAAACCAGGAGGGCGCCGACGCCGAGGACTATATCCACTCCCTGAAGATCGACATGTTTGCCGACGAGGTGTTCGTCTTTACGCCCGGCGGCGACGTGCAGAACCTTCCCAGCGGCGCCACCCCCATCGACTTCGCCTACGCCATCCACTCCGCCGTGGGCAACCACATGATCGGCGCCAAGGTCAATAACCGCATCGTCACATTGGATCACGTGCTGAAAAACGGCGACGTGGTGGAGATCCTCACCTCCAAGAGCGCCAAGGGACCCAGCCGGGACTGGATGAAGATTGCCCGGTCCAGCGAGGCTCGCAGCAAGATCCGCCAGTGGTTCAAAAAGGAAAAGAAAGAGGAAAATATTGCCAACGGCCGGGCCGCCTTTGAGGCGGAGCTCAAGCACTGCGGCCTCACCATCCGCATGGTGACGGAGAGCGATATCCTCCCCACCCTTTTGAAGCGGGTCTCCTATCCCACACTGGACGATATGTACGCCGCCATCGGCTACGGCGGCTTCACCGCGCAAAAAGCGGTGAGCCGGATGCAGGGCGAGCTCAACCGGGTGCAGAAGCAGCAGCAGGCGGAAAAGGTCATCGAGGAGCCCCCCGCCAAGCACGAGCCCGCCAAAACGCCTGCCCCCAAGCGGGTCAAGAGCGAGCAGGGCATCATTGTGGAGGGATTGGACAACTGCCTGGTGAAGTTCTCCAAGTGCTGCACTCCCGTCCCCGGAGACGAGATCATCGGCTTCATCACCCGGGGCTACGGGGTCTCCGTCCACCGGGCGGACTGCCCCAATGCCTCGCCGGAGCGGCGCAGCGCCCCGGGGCAGGAGGGCCGCTGGATCAAGGTCACCTGGGGCTCCGACACCCTGGACAGCTATCCCACCACATTGGAAGTGGTGTGCAAGGACCGCAGCAACCTGCTGCTGGATGTCTCCGCCGCCCTCTCCACCACCAATACGTTTGTGCTGGGGGTCAACTCCCGCAGCACTGAGGACAACTTTGCCATGATCCGCCTGGAGATCAAAGTCCGGGACGACGCCCATCTCAAGACCGTCATGAACAAGCTCAACCAGATCTCCGGCGTGCTGAAAGTGAACCGGCCGGCAGGATAAACCTCGAAGGGGGACGCTGTCCCCCCTCGATCTCCCCCCTCCCCAGTGACATCGGTCACTGGGGAACGCCGCCCAAGGCGGCTGAAGTCGGGGAATTTTCGCCACGTACAGAAGGTGAATTGCCCCGCAGGAGCAAGAGAAGCCCCTCTGGAGGGTGCCGCGGCGAAAATGATTGGATTTCTTTGGTTTCCCCCAGGGAAACCAACTGCCAGGTCCTTTGTTTCCAATGCTATTCTTTCTATGAGAGGAGTACCGCGTATGCGCGCAGTGGTCACCCGGGTGCACCATGCCTCCGTCACCATTGACGGGAAAATCAACGGCCAGATTGGGGAGGGCTTCCTGGTCCTCCTGGGGGTGGGCCCCAACGACACGGCGGAAACCGCCGACAAACTGGCGGACAAGATCTGTAACCTGCGGATCTTTGAAGACGAAAATGAGAAAATGAACCGGAACCTGGAGCAGGTGGGCGGCAGCCTCTTGGTGGTCTCCCAGTTCACCCTCTACGCCGACACCTCCTCCCGCCGCCCCGGCTTCACCGGGGCCGCCAAGCCGGATGTGGCCATTCCCCTCTACGAGCGGTTTATGGCCCACTGCCGGGAGCGGGGCTTCACCGTGGAACACGGGGAATTCGGCGCCAAAATGGAAGTGGAATCCCTGAACCACGGCCCCGTTACCATCCTCTTTGACACGGAACAGACCAAGTAAGGAGCATATCATGGAGATCAGATCCCTGCAGGTGGGCCCCATCGGCACCAACTGCTACCTTTTGTGCGACGAGACCGCCAAGGTCTGCGCCGTCATCGATCCCGGCGGGGAAGCATCCCGGGTGGCCGCCGCAGTGGCGGAGACCGGCTGCACCCCCTGCGCCATTTTCCTGACCCACGGCCACTATGACCACACCGGCGCCGTAGCCGCCCTGCGGGAGAAGTGGCCGGACATCCCCGTATATCTGAACCACAAGGACCAGTACACGGATGATGCTTACGCCATGCAGCTCTTCCCCACTATTCCCAATACTGTGGACTACGGGGAGGGGGACACCCTCACCGTGGGAACCCTGACGGTCTCCGTCCTGGCCACACCCGGCCACTCGGAGGGATCTGTGACGCTGCGCTGCGGTGATGTGCTCTTCTGCGGCGACACCCTGTTCGCCGGTTCCTGCGGCCGGACAGACTTCCTGGGCGGCAGCATGACTACCATCCTGGCTTCCCTGCGCCGTCTGGGCCGGTTGGAGGGGAATCTGAAAGTTCTCCCCGGCCATATGGAACCCTCCGACCTGGACTCGGAGCGCAAGTGGAACCCCTATCTCATGCAGGCCCTGCGGGCATGATATTTGAGGAATTATTATGAAATTGGTACTCAACGGCCACGATGAGCGATATGTTGTGGAGCAGAGCCTCATGGCCCTGTTCCCCGGCGAACTGCCCGTCTATGAGCCCATCTGTCCCGGAGATGACGACTGGGCTGTGGTCACTCTGGCGGAGGAGACGGAAGGCTGCCGCATCACGGTGGAACTGGCCTTGGGCGGCAAGTCCGCCGCCCGCACCCTGACCGCGCCCCTTTCCGGCACGGACTTTGAAAAGGAGGGCCAGCGCCGCCACGCCATGGCCCGCTGCTTTTTCCTGGCGGCCCGGGACGTCACCGGCGCCACGCCTCCCTGGGGCATGCTCACCGGCGTCCGGCCCGACAAACCGGTGACCTGGGCTCTGGCGGAGGGAAAATCCCCGGAGGAAGCCCGGAAAATGCTGGAGAAGGAGTATTTCGTCACACCGGAGCGCTCCGCCCTGGCCCTGGAGACCGGGGAGACGGCCCTGCGGGCCATCCGGCGGCTCTCCCCCCGGGACATCGACATCTATGTGGGCATTCCCTTCTGCCCCACCCGCTGCGTGTACTGCTCCTTTGTGAGCCAGTCTGTGGAAAAAAGCTTTGCCCTGGTACCCCCCTATGTGGAAGCTCTGGCGGCGGAACTGCGCGCCGGCGGCGAGATGGTCCGCCGGGCGGGGCTGCGGGTGCGCAGCTTCTACATGGGCGGCGGCACCCCCACCACCTTGACGGCGGAGCAGATGGACACGGTGCTCACCGCCTTTGAATCATCCTTCGACCTTACGGACTGCACGGAGCGAACGGTGGAGGCCGGCCGGCCGGACACCATCACGCCGGAAAAACTGGCAGTGCTCCGCTCCCACGGGGTGGACCGGGTGTCGGTGAACCCCCAGACGCTGGAGGATCGGGTGCTGGCGGCCATCGGCCGCCGCCACACGGCGGAGGATATCCGCCGGGCCATGGACCTGGTGGGCCGGTACGGCTTCGCCCATGTGAACATGGATCTCATCGCGGGGCTGCCGGAGGACACGGCGGAGGGCTTCCGCCGCTCCCTGGACGGCTGCCTCACCATGGGAGCCGATAATATCACCGTCCACACCCTGGCTCTGAAAAAGGGCAGCCGCATCCTGACGGAGGGGCTGCGGGTCCCCGGACCGGAGACGGTGACGGAAATGCTGGACTACGCTGCTCCCGTCCTGCGCGGGGCCGGGTATCATCCCTATTACCTCTACCGGCAAAAATACATGTCCGGCAGCTTTGAAAACACCGGCTGGTGCCGTCCCGGAGCGGAGTGCTGGTACAACGTGGACATCATGTCGGAGCTGTGCTCCATTTTGTCTTTCGGGGCCGGCGGTTCCACCAAGATGGTGGAATTCGGCACCAACCATATCCAGCGGGTGTTCAACGTGAAGTATCCCAAGGAGTACATCGAGCGGCCGGAGAAGTGCCTTGCCAACCAGGCCGCCTTTGCCGCTTTTTATGAAACACTGTGAAAGGAGTCTTTCAACATGCCGTATTCTCTGACACAGATCAACGAAGCCGTCCGCTCTGACCCCAAGGCCTTTGCCCAGGAGTGCGATGAGATTTTCCACCAGAAGGTGGAAAACGCCGCCCGCAAGATCGCCGAACACCGTACCGAATCCCACGTGATCCTGCTCTCCGGCCCCTCCGGATCCGGCAAGACCACCACGGCCCTGAAAATTGAAGAGGCTCTGGAGCATATGGGCATTGAGACCCATACCATCTCCATGGACAATTACTTCAACACCATCGACCCGGAGACGGCTCCCCGGAACCGGGAGGGCAACATCGACTATGAGTCCCCCTTCTGCCTGGATATCGAGCTTTTGAACCGCCACTTCTCCATGCTGGACCGGGGGGAGACCATCCATGTGCCCAAGTACGAATTCTCCCGGCAGATGCGCTCGGACATTTTGTCCCAGCCGCTGCACCTAGGGCCCGATGAGATGGCCATTTTCGAGGGCATCCACGCCCTCAACGACATCATTGTGGGCAAGAACCCCCACGCCTTCAAGCTCTACATCGCCGCCCGGTCCAACGTGGTGGACGACGACGGCAGTGTGGTCTTCCAGCATCCCTGGCTGCGGCTTTGCCGGCGCATCGTCCGGGACTACAAGTTCCGGGGCAGTGACGCCGCCTTTACCCTGAAGATGTGGTCCAACGTCCGCCGGGGCGAGAAGCTCTACATCTCTCCCTACAAGGAAAACGCCAATCTGATGTTCGACTCCTCCCTGGCCTGCGAAGTTGCGGTGCTCAAGCCTTTCGTGGTGCCCCTGCTGGAGGCCATCCCCCGGGGCAAGTACCAGGAGGTGGACGAGATCCTCAAGGCCTATGACCGCATCGAGGCCATGGACGAGAGCTGCATCGCCCCGGACTCCCTGGTGCGGGAGTTTATCGGCGGCAGCACATACAGCTACTGACCATCCGTCATAAAGGAGGCACCTATGGACGAACAGCTGCGGGAAGTTTTGAATCTGGTCCGCCGGACTGCCCGGCAGGCGGGGGATACCGCCGCCGACGCCGCTTACGGCGCAGGCAAAAAGGCGGAGGAGCTTTTGAGCGTGGCCCGGGTGCGGGCCAAGATCGCGGGACTGGAGGGGGATGTGCGCGGATGCCTCCAGGACGCGGGGGGACTGCTCTACGCCACCCACACCGGTACCCCCACCGACTCGGAAGTCCTGCTTGCCAAGCTGGAGGAGATCGACGGCCTCAAGGCCCAGATCCAGGCGCTGCGGGAGGAGGAGGCCCGTCTGCGGGGAAAGGAATCCACCCCCGTGTGCCCCACCTGCGGCGCTCCCAGCCAGGAAGGCGACCTCTACTGCCGCACCTGCGGCGGCAAGCTGTAAGGAGGGCACACCATGGCATATACCCTGCAGCAGTACCAGGAGAGTGCGGACGTTCTGCGCCGGCACCTGGGGAACTTTTCTCCCCGCTGCCTGGTGATTCTGGGCTCCGGCCTGGGCGCTCTGGCGGACGAGGTGGAATCCCCGGTCATGGTGCCCTATGCGGATGTACCCCACATGAAGATCTCCACCGCACCGGATCACGCGGGCCGCTTCGTCTTCGGCCGCCTTGCCGGGCAGGACGTGGCCGTCATGCAGGGCCGGCTCCACACCTATGAGGGCTGGTCTTTTGCCGACGTGGCCTATCCCGTGGGGCTCATGCGCCTGCTGGGGGCGGACACCCTGGTGGTCACCAACGCTGCCGGGGCAGTGAACACCACCTTCTCCGCCGGGGACATCATGCTCATCACCGACCATATCAAGCTCTTCGGCGCCAGCCCCCTGACGGGGCCCAACATCGAGGAGCTGGGCCCCCGGTTCCCGGACATGAGCCATGTCTATACCCCGGCCCTCCAGCAAACTGCCCGGCAGGCGGCCCAGACGCTGCATATCCCCCTGCGCCAGGGCGTGTACATGTTCTTCCCCGGCCCCCAATACGAAACGCCTGCCGAGGTGCGTGCCGCCCGGATCCTGGGAGCGGACGCGGTGGGCATGTCCACCGTACCGGAGGCCATCGCCGCCGCCCACTGCGGCATGGATGTGCTGGGCTTCACCCTGTGCACCAACATGGCCGCCGGGGTGCTGGACCAACCTCTTTCCGGGGAGGAGGTCATTGCCGCGGCTGCGGCAGCCGGCCCCCGGTTCACCGCCCTGGTGAAGGCGTGCCTGGAGCGGTTATAAAGCGTACCCGGCCGCATAAGTTCAAAGAGAGGGCCCTGCGTCTCTCTTTGCGTATTCTTTTGATGATTTCGAGGTAAACTCCCCATGTCAAATCGTGAAAAAAAGCAGTCTTTCCTGGGCGGCGCCGCCATTCTGGCCGCCGCTGTGGCCATTGTGAAAATCATCGGCGCCATTTATAAGATTCCCCTGGGCAACATCATTGGCGACGAGGGCAAGGCCCATTTCACCGTTGCCTACAACATCTACAACCTGCTTTTGACCATTTCCACTGCCGGACTGCCTCTGGCCATCTCCAAGCTCACCAGCGAGGCCCATGCCCTGGGCCGGGAGAACGAAAAGCGCAAGATCTTCCGCACTGCCATCTGGCTGTTCTTCGGCCTGGGGCTGGTGTTCTCCCTGTTTATGTTCTTTGGCTCCGCCCAGCTGGCGTCCTTCATGAACGACGACCTGGCCTTCTGGTCTATCCGGGCCCTGTCTCCGGCAGTGTTCTGCGTGTGCCTTCTGGCCTGCATGCGGGGCTACACCCAAGGTCAGGGGAACATGACCCCCACCGCCGTCAGCCAGATCCTGGAGGCTTTGTGCAAGCTGGGCATCGGCTTGTCCCTGGCCTGGTACTTCCTGCAGCTGGGCAAGGGCGTGGAGATCAGCGCCGCCGGTGCCATCCTGGGTGTCACCGTGGGCACGGTGCTCTCCATGGTGTTTTTGATCTTCTACCTGCTGCGCCACCGGGACCGGACGGAATCTCTGGACGTACCGGAGAGCAGCAGCACACTGATGAAGAAAGTCTTGATGATCGGCGTGCCCATCACATTGAGCAACTCCGCCATGAGCATCATCACCCTCATTGACTCCAAGATCGTCCTGGGCCGGCTGGAGACCATCTCCTCCCTGCTGACGGAAACTCCCACCGCCTTGTACGGGCAGTACACCTTCGGCATGGACCTGATCAATCTGCCCCCCTCCTTTGTCTATCCCGTCACCATGAGCCTGATCCCCTTTGCGGCGGCGGCCATGGCCCGGAAGGACAGTGCCGGAGCCAACCGCATCATCTCCTCCGCCTTCCGGCTCATTGCCATTCTGGCCATCCCGGCAGGCGTGGGGCTCAGCGTCCTCTCCGGTCCCATCTTGCTGATGCTCTATCCCGCCCAGCAGGACGCCGCCATTGCCGCAGGCCCCCACCTGCAGGTGCTGGGCATTGCCTGCATCTTCATCTGCCTTATGACCCTCACCAATGCCATTTTGCAGTCCTGCGGCCATGAGCGCATCCCCATCTGCACCATGATTGCAGGCGGCGTGGTAAAGATTGTCATGAACTACGTTCTGGTGGGCAACCCGGATATCAACATCCACGGCGCCCCCATCTCCACCTTGTGCTGCTACCTGGTGATCTCCGGGTTGAACCTCTTCTTTGTGTGGAAATACTCTCCGGAAAAGCCCCACTACCTCCAGCTGTTCACCAAACCCGTCATCGCCTCCGTTCTCATGGGCGGCGCCGCCTGGGCGGTCTACGGCTTTGTGGATCGGGCCCTCTCCGGCGGCCATTCCGCATACAGCGCCAACGCCCTGGCTACCCTGGTGGGCATCTGCGCCGGCGTGGTGGTGTACTTCATCCTGGTGATCGCCCTGCGGATCCTCCGGGCGGAGGATCTCAAATCCGTCCCCTACGGCGCCAGGATTATAAAACTTTTACACTTAAAGTAAGGTACACCCATTGATGAGGCCGCCTGAACCCCGAAAAAGCCAAAAAATCAGGCGGTTTCACGATGAATTTTCTTGCAAAGGCAGATGTCTTATGGTAGATTTTCAATGTAAGGAATGCTATGACTACGAGGACTTTCTGGAGATCATGCGCCTGCTGCGCTCGCCCGGGGGCTGCCCCTGGGACGCGCAGCAGACCCACGCCTCCATTCGACGGAATTTTCTGGAAGAAACGTACGAGACCCTGGACGCCATCGACCGGGACGACCCCGCTGCCATGTGTGAGGAGCTGGGAGACGTTTTGATGCAGGTGGTGTTCCACGCCATTATGGAGGAGGAGCGGGGCCGCTTCACCATGGCGGACGTGGTGGACGGTGTGGCCAAGAAGCTGGTCTACCGGCACCCCCACGTCTTCGGCGGCACCATGCAGGCGGACACCAGCGATCAGGTTCTGGTAAACTGGGAGATCCTCAAGCGCAAGGAAAAGGGACAGGCCTCCACTGCCGATGCGGTGGAATCCGTTCCCCACACCCTGCCCGCCCTTTGGCGGGCGGAGAAGGTGCAGAGCAAAACCGCCAAGGCCGGATTCGACTGGGACAACGCCCTGGGGGCCCTCACCAAGCTGGAGGAGGAGGTCCGGGAGCTGCGGGAGGCATTGGAAGCCCAGCGGGACATGGACGCTCCCCACGGCGTCCGGGAAGAGCTGGGGGACACCCTCTTTGCCGCAGCCAAGGTCTGCCAGATGACCGGCGCCGATCCGGAGGATGCCCTCCATCGGGCCTGCGACAAATACGCGGACACCTTCCGCAAAGTGGAAACGCTGGCGGACAAGCCCCTTGCCGAATATACGGAGGAGGAACTGGTGGCACTGTGGAAAGCCGCCAAAGCCCAACGGTCTTAAACGCCGACAAGCGCGTTAAGAATAAATTTGTTGACAACATTTTATAGGAGGAACTCATCCATGAACAAAGCTGAACTCATCAACGCCGTGGCCGCTTCTGCCGAGGTCTCCAAGAAGGACGCCGAGGCTGTCGTTACCGCTACTTTCAACGCCATCACCGAGGCCCTGACCCAGGGCGAGAAGGTGCAGCTGGTGGGCTTCGGCTCCTTTGAGGTGAAGAAGCGCGCCGAGCGCATCGGCCGCAACCCCAAGACCAAGGAGTCCATCCAGATTCCCGCTTCCGTGGTGCCCGTGTTCAAGGCCGGCAAGGCCCTGAAGGACGCCGTGGCCAAGTAAGTTTCCCTTTTGGATCAACGACTGCCGGCACCGGGGTGCCGGCAGTCCTGTTTTGGAGGTAACCCATGCGTCTTGACAAATATCTCAAGGTCTCCCGCCTCATCAAGCGCCGGACTGTAGCCAACGAGGCCTGCGACAACGGTCTGGTGACCGTCAACGGCAAACCTGCCCGGGCCTCCTATGAGGTGCAGGTGGGGGACCGGATTTCCATGCAGTTCGGCGTGCGCTCCGTCACGGTGGAGGTGCTCTCCGTCCAGGAGACCGTCCGCCAGGCGGACGCGGCGGCGCTGTACCGGGAAGTCGGCCGGTAATATTTCCCTGCTCCTCCCCATATAGTGGACACAAGGGGAGGGACGCGCATGAACGACTACAACACGGTCCCCCAGGCGGCGCACCGCCTGGAGCTGACGGGCCGGGAACACCTCACGGTCTCCGGCGTGGAGGATGTGGAACGCTTTGACGAGACCGGCATCATCATGTCCACCGCCGCCGGGGTTCTGGTGGTCACCGGAGAGAACCTGCACATCGACAAGCTGTCCCTGGACGGCGGGGAGCTGCATGTGGACGGACGCATCGACTCCATTGCCTATGAAGAGGGAGAGGCGGAGCGCCCGGGCTTTTTCCGCCGGCTCCTGGGGTGAGCTCCATGGGAATCAACATCTCCCAGCAGCTGACCCTGTTCGGCCAGTCCATCCTGCTGGGCGTGGCCGCAGCCCTGGTGTATGATCTGCTGCGGGCTTTCCGGGTGCGGATCCCGCGCCTGACCGCCGCGCTGGACGTATGCTTTTGCCTGCTGCTGATCGTGTCGGTGTTTTTATTCGTACTGCACCAGGCCCAGGGACAGCTGCGGGGCTATGTGCTGCTGGGATCCGCCGGCGGCGCCGTCCTCTATTTCACGCTGCCGGCCCCCTTTTTGCGCCCGGTGTGGGATTTCTGGTGCGGAAGTGTCCTGTTTTTGCTGCACCTCCTTTGGCAGCCGGTCCTCTCTGCCGGACATCTATGCAAAAAAATATTTATTCGGGGAAAAAACCTCTTTTATTTTGCAGGAAAGTGTTATACAATAACAAAAGGCGGAGATTCCGGCCATTATCACAAAGGAGGCGCCGGCTATGGCACAAAAACGCGGCAGAAACAAAAAGCAGCACGTCCGCGCCGGTGTCCTGACCAAGTTCGTGATTCTGGCCCTGTTGGCCGGTCTGGGCTGGCAGCTGCTGCAGCTCAAAGGTCAGGTGGAGCAGGCCCAGGGACAGCGGGCCGCACTGGAACAGCAGGTCAACGCCCTGCAGGAGGAAAACGACACCCTGGAGGCAGACATCGCCGAGGGTGCCACCCAGGAAAAGATGGAAGACCTGGCCCGGGAGAAACTGGGCGTGGTCTCCCCCAATGAGCGTGTGTTTTACGATGTGAGCAACTGACCGGTGCCGGGCGGCGAGGAGAGGCGGTCCCGTGCTCTCCCTGCCGGATCTGGAACCGGTCTTTTTAACTCAGCGCGGGCATTGCCCGTCATATCACCGGAAGGAGAAACAAAAAACCATATGGAGCTTCAGGTTGGGAGCATTTTGGAGGGCAAGGTGACCTCCATCACCAAATTCGGCGCGTTTGTCGCACTGGAGGGCGGCCGGTCCGGTTTGGTACATATCTCGGAGATCGCCAACAGCTTTGTCAACGACGTCCACGACTTTTTACAGGAGGGACAGACTGTCAAGGTCATGGTCCTGTCCACAGACAACGGAAAGATTAATCTTTCCATCAAGAAGACCCTGCCTCCCCCGGAGCGTCCTGCCTCCCGGGGCCCCCGTCCCCCCATGCGTCCCCGGCCGGAAGGTGCGCCCCGCCCTGCTCCGCAGTCCCGTTCTTTTTCCCGGGGCGCTCAGCAGCCTCTGCCTCCCTCCGGAGATCAGTCCTTCGAGGATAAGCTCAAGCAGTTCCTCTCCTCTTCCGAGGGGAAGATGGCCGATCTCAACCGCAGCATCGACGGCAAGCGGGGCGGCGGCCGCAGAAGAAGATAATTGCAAATGCCCGCCGGAAATTCCGGCGGGCATTTTCTATCCGGAGATAGATAAAAAGGAGCCGCCCGGCGTCAAACACCGTGCGGCCCAAACGGGTGGGATATTGGAAAGCTTCCTGTATTATGATACACCCCCGTCCCCTGCTGTGTAAACAGGAGCTTTTGCCGAATCCCCACTTCTTTTGGCGAATCCGCTCAGGCGGAAACAATTTGCGGATGCAGCCGGATTTCCCCTTTGCAAAGATGTGATGGTATGTTATACTGTATAAAAGAGAGAACACTCTCGTCCTCTCTTTCATACGAAAGGAGCGATTTCGATGAAGTACGCCTTTACCTGCAAGAAAGTGACCCTCAATGACTCCATCAAGGAGTACGCTGAAAAGAAAATCAACAAGCTGCAGCGCTACTTCCGGGAGGAGGACACCACCGCATATGTCACGTTCTCTGTGGAGAAAGAGCATCTTTGCTCCGTGGAAGTCACGATCCGCGGCGGCGGCACGCTGCTCCGCGCCCAGACGGAGGCCCCCGACGGTGATATGCGCGGCGCCATCGACGCCGCTGTGGGTTATATCGAGCGCCAGATCCTCAAGAACAAGACCCGCCTTGCCAAGCGCCTGCGCAGCGAGGGCTTCCCGCCTCCGGCTCCCACCGACGACTTCGAGGTGGCAGAGGAGAAGGAGTTCAACATCGTCCGCACCAAGCGCTTCTCCGTCAAGCCCATGAGCACGGAGGAGGCCATTTTGCAGATGAACCTGCTGGATCACAGCTTCTTCGTCTTCCGCAACAGTGCCGACGACAGCCTGTGCATCGTCTACTGCCGCAAGAATGGCGGCTACGGTCTCATCGTCACCGACGACGAGGAATAACCGCACAATCAGGAGGGGCCTCAGGCCCCTCCTTTTTTGTCCCTTTCGGTTGAAAAAAGCCGTGTTTTTCGGAAAGGGTTGCGTTTTTTCGCCGCATTTGTTATACTAATACCAGCGTCCGCCTCCGCGGGCGCTGAATTTTGAAAAAGAAAGAATTTAGATTCATGAAAATGATTTTTTTAGTGGACGGAGACAACAACATCGGTACCGGGCTTCAGGGCATTGAAGCCCTCACTGCCGAGGATACCGTCCTGATTTTTTACGGAAAGGGCCAGTCCCTGGCCAGTGTCAAAAAGCTCTGCGGCAGCACCCGGGCCCAGGTCCAGTATCTGGAGAGCGTCAAGGGCGGGAAAAACTCCATTGACTTCCAGATCATCACGGAGTTGGGCGTGCTGGTGGGCCGGGGCGAGGCGGACTTTGCCTACGTCATCAGCCAGGACAAGGGGTATGAGGCCGCCATGAGCGCCCTGCGGGCCCGCTACGCCGACACCTTCCAGGAGGTGGCCCTGCGCCCCTCCATCCAGAGCTGCCTGCAGGCGGCGTTTTTGCTGCGCTCCGCCACGCTGGAGGAGCTCTCCGCCTCCCTGACCCGGGAGTATGGCCCGGTGCAGGGCGCCCTGGCCTATGCCCACCTGCAAACGCTCTTCGCCCCGCCTCCGGCGGAGGAGAAGCCCGCCGCCCCCCGCCGCCGCAAGCGTTCCAGCGGCAAGGGCGGTCAGACGGCCCAGGCTCCCGCTGTGGAGGCAGCCCCCCAGGAGTCTGCCGCGGAGCCTGACGTCCCGGCAGAAAAAACCGTCAAAACCACCCGCACCCACCGGGGCGGGCGGCGCCGGAAGAAACCCGCGGAGTCCCCCGCAGGCTGAAGATGCAAAAAAGCGTGCCCCATGGAACGGGCACGCTTTTTCCTATTTTGCCGTCCACGCTGCCGGTGCCCGTTTGAGAAAAGCAAAGCACCCGCTCAAAGAGCGGGTGCTTTGCTTGGTGGTTTAATCTGCGTGATCCACGGCGTACATGTGGGCCATGAGATCCAGGATCTTGTTGGAATAGCCCCATTCATTGTCGTACCAGGCGATGAGCTTGACGAAGTTGTCGTCCAGCATGATGCCGGCAGTCTCATCGAAGATGCAGGTCTCGGAAAAGCCCGTCAGATCGGAGGAGACCACCTGGTCGGTGGTGCAGGTGATGATGCCCTTCATGGAATTGCGGGCGGCGTTCTCCATGGCCACGCACACATCGTGGTAGCTGGCAGGCTGGATCAGCCGGGCGGTGAGATCCACCACAGAGACGTCGTTGGTGGGCACCCGGAAGCTCATGCCCGTCATCTTTCCCTTGAGCTCAGGGATTACCACGCCCACCGCCTTGGCGGCGCCGGTGGTGGAGGGGATGATGTTGCCCATGACGCTGCGGCCGGTGCGCCAGTCACGGCCTGCCCGGGAGTCCACGGCCTTCTGCTTGGCGGTGGCGGCGTGGATGGTGGACATCAGAGCCTGGGAGATGCCGAACGTGTCGTTGATGACCTTGGTCATGGGAGCCAGGCAGTTGGTGGTGCAGGAGGCGTTGGACACCACATCCATATCCGGCGTGTAGAGCTTGTGGTTGACGCCCATGACGAAAGTGGGGGTCACATCGTCCTTGGCAGGTGCGGAAATGATGACCTTCTTGGCCCCGTGGTTGAAGTGGGCGGAGGCCTTTTCCACGGTGCAGTAAGCACCGGTGGATTCGATGATGTACTCGGCGCCGCAGTCATCCCAGGGAATCTGGGAGGCGTCGTCATAGCTGTAGACCCGGATCTTCTTGCCGTTGATGATGAGGTGGCGGTCATCCCGCTCCACGGTACCCTGGAACGTCCGGAATACGGAGTCGTACTTTACCTGGTAGACCATGTAGTCCAGATCCGCGTTGCGCAGGTTGATGCCCCGGATCTCGTAGCTGCTGCATCCCCGTTCCACCATGATCCGCAGAGCCACGCGTCCAATGCGGCCGAAGCCGTTAATCCCAACTTGAATCGCCATCGTTTCAATCCTTCCCAATCGTATTTGCGGCGGGTGCCGCCTGCCTGGGCTGTGCTGATTTCATTATACCATCCGTTCAGAAAAATTCACTTGATATTTACGTAAAATTACGTACTTTCTTTTTATGTTTTTCTGGTTTAATTGCACAGCGGTCTGTGCTGCATTCGACAATTTTCGACAAAATTCTTGTTTTCCCCCAGGGACTTTGCTATCCTATAGGTATTGCAGGCAGCCTTTTCCTGGGTTATGGGGACGTTTGCCCGCATATGCTACGCAAAGCGCCCCACGGCGCGGGAGAGGAGGATCACATGGAGGGGGATCGCAATCAGCTGGAAGCCCTGCTGCCCAACATCGCTGCACAGATGCGGGGCGCACTGAGCAATCTCCACCTGGCTGCCGCCCAGCTGGTGCCTGCCGCTCAGCGGGAACAGGATCCGGATCTGGACGCCCGGGCCGCTTTGCTGGATCAGAGCTACTATCAGCTGCTGCGGCTGGCGGGAAACCTCTCCGCGGCGGCCATGCTGCAAAGCGACGCGCCGCTTTCTCTTCAGGATGGGGACATCGTGGAGGCAGTTTCGTCCTTGTGTGAACAAACCGCCTCTCTGGCGGAGCTGGCAGGGGTACACCTCTCCTTCCGCTGTGCCATGGATCACCACGTGTGTGCCTTTTGCCGGGAGGGTGTCGAACAGCTCCTCTTTCAGCTGCTGTCCAACGCGGTGAAGTTTACCCCCCAAGGCGGCAGCGTCACGGTGGAATTGAAATGCGCCGGAGGAAAAGTGCTTTTATCCGTGGCGGACACCGGCTGCGGTATGGAACCGGAACAGCTGGAGACCCTCTTTGACCGTTACCGCAGCGGCAATCCCATGGTGCCTGTCCCCCACGGTCTGGGACTGGGCCTGGCCCTTTGCCAGCGGGTGGCGCAGGGGCACGGCGGCAGCCTGATGGCGGAATCCCATTTGGGCCAGGGCTCCCGTTTTACCGTGTCCATCCCGGATCGGCAATGTGGGATCACGGAGATCTCCGATGTGCGCTTCGACTATTCCGGCGGCTTCAATCGGGCCCTGCTGGCGTTGTCGGATGCATTGCCAGCCCGGGCGTTTCTTCTGCGCAATCAGGATTGATACTCACAGGCCGCGCCTTTGGGCGCGGCCTGTTCTTGCTTCCCCCTTTTCATTTTCCTCAAAATGGGGTACAATGTGCCTGACAATCACGGGAAAGCACCGCTTCCCCCAAGGAGGTTTTTCATGTCCCTGGTATATGTGGCCATGAGCGGCGGCGTGGACAGCGCCGCAGCAGCTCTGCTGCTGATGCAGGCAGGGTATCAGGTGCGGGGCGTCACACTGCGCCTGCGCGCCGACGGGCAGGAGGATGATTTGGACAGCGCCCGGGCCGTGGCGGACAAATTGGGGATCCCACACACGGTACTGGATCAGCGGGAGCTGTTCCAGCACACGGTGATGGATCGATTTGTCTCGGAATATGTGGCTGGCCGAACGCCCAATCCCTGCGTGGACTGCAACCGCTGCGTCAAATTCGGGGCGCTGCTGGACTGGGCTCTGGAACAGGGGGCAGACTATCTGGCCACCGGACACTACGCCCGGGTGGACCGCGATCCGGCCTCCGGCCGGTACCTGCTGCTGCGGGGACTGGACCGCCGGAAGGAGCAGAGCTATTTTCTCTATCAGCTGACCCAGCACCAGCTCTCCCACCTGCTGTTCCCGGTGGGAGACTATGAAAAACCCGCTCTCCGGGCTCTGGCGGAAGCCCATGGCTTTGCCAATGCCCATCGGGCGGACAGTCAGGATATCTGCTTCATTCCAGGCGGAGACTATATGGCTTTTCTGGAGGAGTACGGCGGCGTGACCCCCCAACCCGGGGACTTTGTGGACACCCAGGGCCGCCTGCTGGGCCGTCACAAGGGTCTGGAGCGCTACACCACCGGACAGCGGAAGGGCCTGGGGGTCAGCGCAGATGCCCCCCTGTACGTGGTGCGCAAGGATCCGGCGTCCAACACCGTGGTGCTGGGGCCGGACAGTGCCCTGTATTCCCGGGAGCTGATCGCAGATGCCTTTAACTGGATCTCCGTACCGGAACCCTCCGCTCCCCTGACGGTTACTGCCAAGACCCGCTACAGCCAGGGGGAGGATGGGGCGGCAGCCCAGGTGCTGCCGGACGGGTCGGTACAGGTTTCCTTCACCGTACCCCAGCGGGCGGTCACAGCCGGTCAGGCGGTGGTGCTCTACGACGGGGAGCGGGTGGTAGGCGGCGGTACCATCCGGGAGGTCTGGTAAATGAAACGG
>NZ_DAWBAJ010000001.1:58279-94041 GCF_052306735.1 Dysosmobacter sp.
CCCGGAATCGTTATCGGTCACTGACCAGCCAGTTGTCCTGAAAGATCAGGTCATCTACATCACTGCCGACATATAGGGTCTTCATAGGTATTTCCTCCTTTGCAAAACGGTCTTTTGTCAGTATATGCGCCCGATGCCGGGAAATTGCACGGAACAGGGCAACTCCTCTGCCGGGTATCAAAAGTTTTTTGCTTTTTTTGAATCAAGGCTTGACATTCCACCTTCCATATGATATTCTAATTGTTGCCGACAGCTGCCGGTGTGGTGGAATTGGTAGACACAGGGGACTTAAAATCCCCCGGTAGCGATACTGTACCGGTTCGAGTCCGGTCACCGGCACCACAAAATGAGATATCGCGGAGTAGAGCAGTTGGTAGCTCGTCGGGCTCATAACCCGGAGGTCGCAGGTTCGAGTCCTGTCTCCGCAACCAGACAAAGAACCTTGAAGCCGCAACGGTTTCAAGGTTCTTTTTATGTGATTCTGGCAGGTGTTTTCCCTTTATTTTTCCCTTTACAGGTTTTTAAGGGAGATTTTCAGGGGGTGCAGCCTCCCCGGCGGTGAGCTGCCCGGGACACCAGGGCGGCGGCAAATCCGACAGCGCTGTCGGATTTCCAGCACCCAGGCGGCAGACCCAGACCCCCGGGAACGTGCGCGGCGCTCCTGGATAAAGAAACCACCGTTGTCGGAAAATCCAACAACGGTGGGCCTGCTGGGGATATGGCCCCGGTGTCCGAATCGGACACAAGGGCGGCGGCAGCTCCGGCAGGGGTACCCCCAAAATTTTGCGGGTACCTCCGCCGCCGGTGATCCTTTACGCCACACAAAACCGGCGGGTGGTCGTGGTGTGGGTGAAGCGCTCCGCCACGTCCGGGAGGGCCTTGCGGAGGGCCACCGTGTCAACCCTGGAAGCGGTGACGGCTTTCCAGGTGATCTTATACTCCCCGGCCTGGATGGCCTCACGGTCCCCCATAGCGGCCTTGATGGCGTCTTTCAGGGCTTCCGCCTCCGCCTGGGCCTCGTCAATCAGGGCTTGCAGCTGGCGCAGCTCCCGCGCCTTGGCTTCCAGTTCGTTGATACTCATGGTGTGTTCCTCCTCATATCCTGCGGCGGCTGGTTTGGTGCTCTCCGGATCGTCCCCGGCCTTCACGAAGCAGCCCGCCCGTTTGTGGGACGGGGAGATTTTAGAGAGGTCATCCGGCTCTTTCCCGGTCCGCCTGTCGCAGCTCCCTGTTCCCTTGCTGTGATTATAATATACTATATTTACATGCATATATCAAGTGGCAGAATAGATATATTTACATGCATATTTCTGTGCATGTTTTATATTTACACGAATAGAAATATGAGGTATAATAAAGCTACAATGGAAGAGGTGCCGACTAAAACGGCAGCCCCCCTCAAAGGAGGAAATGCCAATGGGTGAGGAAACGAAAGTAAGCAAAGCACAGCAGAAAGCCGTTCACAAATATGTGAAAACCCACTATGACCGCATCAATGTTACGATGCAGAAAGGGCGGCGGGAGGTTATTCAGGCCCACGCAGCGGCCCAGGGCGAGAGCGTGAACGCCTTTATCAACCGGGCCATCATGGAGGCCATGGAGCGGGACAAGGCCACCGGAGCGCCCCAGGAGGGTAAAGCATAAGCCCCAGGCCATGCAGGCCCAGGGCTGGGGTTGACAGCGGCCCCGGAGGGGCCTATAATGAACATAGAAAAGGGCGCTGCGACAAGCGGTTAGCCCGGGATGTGAAGGATCCTAAAGCAAAGCCTTAGAAACCGTCACCGGCCAGGGTGGCGGTTTCTGCTTTTTACGATGATCGTAACCGTAAAGGCTCCGATATGTAACGTAATCCGCATAGCCTCACCCCCTTTCGGGTGGTGTGACCAACCGCCTGCCGTTGTGCAGCGCCGAAACGAGAATACCACAGCCGCCGCCAAAATGCAAGGCGGATCGTCGGAACCGCCCCGCCGCCGCGCCCTGGGCAGATCCTCACGCAGCACAGCAAAACCGGCCCTTGTGTCCGATTCGGACACCGGGGCCGGTTCTCTTATGTGCCGGAAACTGTCTTGATAAACGCATCCATCCGGGCGGCGCTGGCCTGCCGCATCTGCGTGGTAACATGGGCGTAAATATCCAGGGTAAAGGCCGCTGTGGCGTGTCCCAGCGTCTCCTGCACGGTCTTGATGTCATCCCCTGCCCGGATAGCGGCCACGGCATAGGAGTGCCGCAGATCGTGAAAACGGGCGTCCGGGCGTCCGATGGCGGCGGCAGCCTGCTTGAAGCTGCGGTAAACCGCCGCCTGGGCAAGATGGTGGCCCAGATCATCCGTAAACACCAGGCCGGAGTCCTCCCACAGCTTCCCGGCCCGCAGGCGCTGGGCAGCCTGGGCGGCCCTGTGACGCTTCAGGAGGGCCATGACGGAGGCGGCGGGGGTAATGGTGCGGCTCTTGCCGTTTTTGGTGGAGGTCAGGCGGTATTCTCCACCGCCGCCCCGCAGCCGCTGCAGCTGCTTGTTGATGGTGATGGTGCCTGCCTCAAAGTCCACACAGTCCCACATAAGGCCCATGACTTCCCCCTCACGCATCCCCGTAAAGAGGGTGACAGTGAAAAGCACCTCCATGCGGCTGCCCTGGATCTCCCGCAGAAATGACGTAATCTGTTCGTCATCCAGGGGCGTCAGCTCCCGCTTTTCGATGCGGGGCAGCGTACAGGCCCCTGCCGGGTTGAAGCGGATGTAGCCAATCAAAACGGCCTGCTGCAGGGCTTTGTGGAATACGCCGTGGATGTTCTTGACAGTCTTGGGGGAAAGGCCCTCCGGGCGGTCCTTTGTAGGCTTGCCCAGGGCATTGTAAAAGGACTGGATCATGTGGGTATTCAGCGATTCCAGCCGCACAGCGCCCAGGGCGGGCTTGATATAGACCCGGATATAGGACTTGTACAGATCCACTGTGCGGGGCTTGACGCCGCCCAGGTAGGTTTCCGCCCAGGCGTCCAGCCATTGCCCCAGGGTCTGCTTGTTGGGGGCCGTATAGGTGCCGTTATCAATGGCGGCGGTGGCAGCTTTGAGCTTCTGGGCAACTTCTTTTTGGGTCTTTCCGGTGATGGAGCGCTGCACCTGCTTGCCGGTGCCGGGGTCCGCTCCCTCCGTGTATCGGGCCTCCCAGTATTCATACTTCTTGCCGTTACGGGTGACGGTTTTCTTTCGGATCGTACCCGTTCCCTTTGCAGATCGTCCGGCCATACGGGAAAATCTCCTTTCCTTTTGCGGCCCGGTATGCTATCATGAGAGGGCATACAGGGCCTATATTTGTCATGTGGGGTCTGTCTATGCCGCCCGTCCAGGGGTCCAGCCTGGGCGGGCATTTTTTATTTTTCGGAATTCTGTTTGTATTCTTTACGTTGGTATTTCGGTATTTGACACATCTCTTTTATACGAAGTAGCGCTTCCGCCTGGCCAATGTCATTTAGCCTACTATAACTATCAATTAAGGATGATAGTTGTGAATCTTCATTGTAGCAATCATAACTACACGCTCTAGCAGATAAAAAGGCCAATGCCGTTATAGCTCTCTTTTGAGAGGCATCTAATTGCATGTTTTTTATAGTTTCTTTAATCTCTTCCGGGACATCCCCGTTAGATAATATTAAGTCTATAGCATTTTTCTTAGTTTTACTGTCATCTAGAATGCGGAGAACCTCCAGATGTGTGGCATCTCTTGGAAACAAATCATGAGCATAACAGTTCAATGCAGTGGCTATTTTATCCATAGTTTCAATTTTGGGTTTTCTTAAATCTTTCTCATACTGGCCTATCATCGAGCCAGATACACCGAGCTTTTCCCCTAGCTGTGCTTGGGTAAGGCCAGCTTTTTTTCTTGCATTTCTTATGCGTTCACCAACTGTCAAAAAAACACCTCCTTTTAAGAGATATTTTTACGATAGCACAAGCAAAAGAAAAAAACAAGCAAAAGATAATTTTTTCTCTTGACACAATCGTTTGATTGGTTTATTTTAGAGACAAGCAAATGCTAAAATTTGAAAAGGGGAGGGAAAAGGACGTGCGGATTGACAGAGTAAAATTTGCGGCAGAGCTTGCGCGAGCAGATTTGAACGTAAAAGGTCTGGCGGAGCGTGCCGGTGTGTCTCGAGTAACTATCACATCCGTAAAGGGTGGAAAATCCTGCTCAAAAACAACAGTTCAAAAGCTGGCGGCAGGATTAGGTGTGCAAGTCAGTGACATTGTGTCCGATTCGGACACATGAACGGAAAGGAGAAGATCATGGAGCGAATTGCGGTATCAGTCACAGAGGCGGCGGAGATGCTGGGCATGTGTCCCAAAAAAGTTTACCAACTTACCAGACAGGAGGATTTCCCGGCGTTCAAGGCGGGAAACCGTACCGTTATTTACGTGGAGGGTCTGCGGGAGTGGGTCCGGCGGAAGGCCACAGGAGAAGGGGCGGCGGTATGATAGGTATTTGCTGCCGGTTTGACCCCATCACGGCCAGCTGCGCCCCGTGCTGCGCGGTATGCAGCAGGCGGGACAGCTGCCAAGAAGAGACAGAAAAAGCCGCCCCAGTGCTGGAACACCGAAGCGGCAAGGCGGAACAGTTTTTCGAGCCTGTTTCCGCCTCCTATCTTAGCAGAATTTGAGGAGGATTGCAAGCAATGAAGCTACATAACGAAACCACCGCCGCCCCGGCGGCGGATCTCCAGCGCCCCGCGTATGTCCTGAGTGACGAAGCCCTGCTTAGCCTGTCGGAATATACCCCGTACAGCGAGGGTGACGCCTTCTTGTGGGTGATCGACATTGGAAAAAAGGTGGGCGGTTTTTGGGGAATCGCGGAAGATGTAGCCCGGGCCATAGCGGCGGACGCTATCCACCTGCGCAGCGGGCAAGCCCGCGCCCTGCTGGCCATGCGGGCCTTTTACTTCCTGGGCGTCCTGCGGGGCGGGGAGGCTTACAGGTCTCTTGTCGCGGGCAACGACGATGACGAACCGGAGTTTAAAGACCTGCCCTTTGAAGTCTTTTCCCAGCTTTTCGTGGAGGATATGAACGATTTGCCTGAGGAAGAGTTCAACAGCATACTGGCCCTCCTGGGGCTTACCGTGCCCTGGGCGGCGGAGGATAGGAAAGGAGGCCCGGAGGCATGAGACAGCAAGACACCGTGCGGGAGGACGCCGCAAAAATGGCGGCAATCGTCCGGGACCGCCTGAGCGGAATTGTCCCGGCTGCATCCATGGAGGTATTCGGAAGCCAGTGTATGGAAACCGGGGATTTTTACGTTAATCTCCGAATCCGTATGTCTGGGTGCACGATGAAGAAGGAGGGTATCGCATGAAATTTCAGGGCAAAGAGTTTGTAGACGCCGCCCAGATCCCCGGCGTGGTGATGATGAACGGCCAGCCATACGGAGAGACGGGCGGCCATTGGTTCCCTGTGAAAGGCGCTATCCGCTGCGGTACCGGCTTTGTCCCGGTGCTGGACATTCCCATGATGGACGAACAGCCCAGCAGAAAGGCGGCGGGAGCATGAATACACAGCAAATCAGCGAAACTGCGCTTTCCTCTTTACCCGAAAATTCGGTTTCTTATGAGCAAATGCTTCAGGATCTTATGAACCGCCTGGAAACTGCCCCCGAAACTGCCGTGTGTCCGCCGCCGAAAGCTCCTTGCAAGGCCGGGTATTACATGGGATGGCTTGCTTTAAACGCCATTGCTTATGGGTTTAAACGGGGCACAGAGGCGGCGGCGGGGGGTACAACATGAGTGAAGCCCAGGCCAGACGGCTTGCCGCCATGCTGACGGACAAGCAGCGCCGCGATTTTCTGAAACTGGCGCAGATCATCCAGGAGACCGAACACAAAAAGCCCGCCGCCGGTGGGCAGGAATAACACCCAAGGCTTTAGCGTCGCAGCAGTGCGGCGCTAAAACCGTTTTTAGGGCATTTGGAATAGGGTGGAATACGGTGGAGCCTGTTGCACCCAACAGAAAAAAACGCACCGCCAGAGGGGCGGGAACACATGGGCAGCCAGGAGGGGCAAGAATGGCAAAGCGGAAAAAGACCATCATAGCCGGTCCCATCGTCAAGACTATCATTTACACAGCGCCGGAGCCGCAGGACGGGAAGCGGGCCAGGGCGGAAAAGTCCAAAATGACCTCCGCCGCCCAAAAGGCCATGAACGACAAGACCGCCCGTGGACGGCTGGAAATGCTGCTGGCGGCAAACTTCACCGGGCGGGACCTGTTCGTTACCCTGACATACCGTGACGCAGATCTACCGAGCAGCCGGGCGGCGGCGGTGAAGCTGCTGCGGGCCTTTATCAAAGCCCTGCGGCAGCATCGGAAAGCCCGGGGCCAGGTCCTCAAATACATATACACCACCGAAGAAAAGCACGGGGAAGCCCGTTTGCACCATCATCTGGTTATCAGTGCCACGGGGGCAGATATAGAGGTTATCCGAAGCCTGTGGCCCTATGCGGACGTGATCGACATGGAGTATATCGGCCAGCGGGATTATGAGACCTGGGCACTCTACATGACCAAGGAGAGCGTCACAGGGCGGCCCGTGGGGGCGCAGATGTGGACCGGCAGCCGGAATCTGGAAAAGCCTGTGGTGAAGTCCTGCTATGTACCCAATGACACCATGCTTGCCGTTCCCGTTGGCTGCCACATCATCGAGCGGGAAGAGCGTGTAACGGAGTTTGGAAGCTACTGCTATATCAAGTACCGGCTGCCACGCCAGAGGCAGGGCGGCGGCCAGATCCCGGAGCGCAGTGAGTTGGAAAAAGGCTATGGAGACGCCTTTTTACTTGCTTGTAATCAGATATAACTTTAGGAACAGGACCAGAGAAAAGGCCCGGGACCTCTTGAAAGCAGCTCAACCGCCCGGTAACATGAAAGCACACGGGGCGATTTTCGCGCGAGGCGCACGCGCGAGACGCACGCGCGAGACGGCCCACACCAGAAAGGAGCGGCTTTCATGACCAAAACAGCCATTGTCCCATGCTTTTCCACGCCCTTGGGCGTGTTTATTTCCTGCCCTACCTGCAAGGCAAAACGGCTCATGCGGCTATACCCGGAGACCACAGGGGCAGGCGTGGCCCTGTTCTGCCGCAGGTGTAAGCGTGAGTTCGTGGTGGATATTCAGCCGGGAACCAGCCCGGACCGTATAACCCTGCGGGAAATCAACGCCGCAGCGGGTTAACAGGGCCTGCGGATCATCCCCCCCTGCCTGGATGGCGGCAGCACAGCTGGGCCCAGGACCGGGGGCAGAACCTTTTCCGACGGCGGGAGAGGGCGCCGGAGGGGGTAACCGGCAGGCCGCAGGGAATCACGCCCGCAGGACGCGCCCGCAAACGCCGCGCCTGCGTAAGCAGCGTTCAAACCGCGCATAAAACGAGGGCAAATTTCACAGCGGAGCAGGCACGGCAGCCGGGACGCTTGGGCGCATGGGCGCTCGCGCCTGCGGGTGCGTGGCTTCCTTGCAGCCCTCCCCCAGGGCGGGGAAGTTCTGAACAGTCCACGCAAGACCGCATGCCACCATTCATGCGTGACTTTTTCCCCACGGGAAAGTTTAAAAACGCCAGCATTGCCCAGCACAATAGGCGGCCAAAAATGGCGATAAATAAACGGCGTTTTTCACAGGAAGCTACGTACGCACGCAGGTGCTTGCGTGGGCGCAGCTGCGCATGTGGGCGGGTGGTTCCTTGCCCCGCCCCCCAGCCTGGTAAAGTTTCGGGCATGGGTATGCAAGACCGCAGGCCCCCTCGAATGCGAAAAAAATTCCCCCATCAGGATTCTACGCTTCCAACGCCGGGCCGGGCCGTCTGTCCTGTTCCCTGCCAGGAGGCCGCAGCAGACCCCAGGAGCCACAGGGGAGACCGCAGGTACCTCCGCCGCCGGGCCCGTTCTGTCTGCCCTACCCTCTATCAGGAAGCCGCAGCAGGCCCCAGGAGCTGCCAGGGAGACCGCAGGTGCCTCCCGCCGCCGGGCCGGTTCTGTCTGCCCTCCCCTCTATCAGGAAGCCGCAGCAGGCCCCAGGAGCCACCAGGGAGACCGTAGAGGCCACCGCCGCCGGGCCCGTTCTGTCTGCCCTACCCCCTGCCAGGGGGCCGCAGCAGGCCCCAGGAGCCACCAGGGAGACCACAGGTGCCTCCGCCGCCGGGCCGTTTTGTCTGTCCTCCCCCCTGCCAGGAGGCCGCAGCAGGCCCCAGGAGCCACCAGGGAGACCGCAGGGGCATCCCGCCGCCGGGCCGGTTACTTTCAATGCCAGGAGGGACTATGAGCTATTGGAACAAGTGGTATCAACGTACGGCAGATGAAAGGATGGGCGCGGTGATCGCGCATAACTTCCTTGGCGGAAACCTCATTACCCTGCAATATGCAAACCCGGATCGTATAACGGATCTGTTTGTAATCCGAAACTGGAAAGCATGGCTTGACCGCGCCAGAATATCAAACGGCGGGAATTTCAAGTTCATTGTGGGGCATGACTACGGGACGCCGGAGGCCCCGGCCATGGCGCACTATGTTTTTATAGACGTTGCTGCAGCAGAGTGCGAACGCATGGCGTCAAACTGGGTCTGTGGGCCTGCATCGGTTACACACCTGGATGCGCACACGCTGGATGATGTCCTGTCCGCCCTCTCAAACCGCCCCGTCATGCAGCGCAAAACCTCGCGGCCTCTGTGGGGATCGTCAAGAAAGGTACCGTGTGAAGTTCCGCCCAGCAAAACGGGATAATGAGGGGCGGGACAGCCCCCAAAATTTCCCCTTATTTTTTCCCTTTAAGCCGTTCCAGACTGAAAATTGAAAAATCCACACAATACCATGGAACGGTTGAAAACAGGGAACAACGGGAGAGACAGAACACACCAGAAAAAGCGGCTAGTCAATTCGAGTCCTGTCTCCGCAACCAGACAAATAGGAGTCAAGTTCCCAACAGTCGTATGAGACTGGCAAAGACTTGACTCCTATTTTTTTATATCATGCTTTGCGCTATGACACTCCATGTCCTTGTCCAAATTCTCTTCCAGCCCTTGTGGTGTTTCGTAAAGAGGAACGCAGGGATCAGGAATCAAACGGCAAATGTGACATTTGTCCATCAGCAGATTCCCAAATGGACTGTTCTGCCCAGGGCCCCGCAGAAAGCGCATACTCCCTGATGGATGTTCGCTGAATTCTGTTTATGTGGAGGTATATGCGAAATCCACCCCAAGCGGCTATGAGAACAAGAATAACCGTTCCCGTTACGATCGCTTTTCTCTTCACGTCAAAACCATGAACAATTCAACCACCGAATGGGAGGCGCCGGAGCAATAGCTGTATGCGCTGCTGGACAAGCAGCTATAGCAGGACAGAGACCTGGAACGCACGGAAAATACCAGCTATCCCATTGGGCCGGAGAACCCCATCCGCAAAAACAGGGAGATTTTGGAACGAAGGCCTTGCGGTTTTTCATAGGGTGTGCTATACTCCTTTCGGTTTAAGGAATGCGGCGAAAGGGGGAGCTCCCTGGCGCCACGCTCAGAATATGGATGACAAGAACCAGATTGCGAGGGAGCCTGTGTTCCAGGCTGAGAGGGTCCCAGGAAGGACCGACCGTACCCTGTTTTTCATGTATGACAGGGACATCAGCATCTGCGTGAAAGTCATGGCAGGGTATGTGCTGATGCACATACCTTTTTCTTTTGCGCGGACAAATTGAATGGAGGTACCCCTATGAAAAAGAAACTCCCCGCACTCCTGTTGACTCTGGCACTGTGCTGCGGCCTGATGAGCGGCTGCGGCGGCTCCGGCGAAACCGCGTCGGACGACACATCCTCCGACGGCGTCCAGGAGATCCCCTCCCTGAAGATTGCCTTCTCCCCTTACGCCGACGCCGACATGATCTCCGAGTCCACCCAGCCCCTGGAAGACCTGCTGAAGGAAAAGCTGCTGGAAAAGGGCTATGACGTGGGCGAGATCGACATGACCGTGGGCACCAGCTACACCGCCGTGGGCGAGGCACTCAGTGCCGGCAGCGCGGATCTGGGCTTTATCTCCGGCGGCAACTACGTGCTCTTCTCCGACGACTGCGACGTGCTGCTCACCGCCCTGCGCTACGGCATCAACAAGGACTCCGAAAACCCCGCCGACTGGAATGACGGCACCATTGAGGAAAACACCGATGAGATGAGCACCTACTACCGCTGCATTCTGCTGGCCGGCCCCACGGAAAAGGGCCAGGAGCTTATCGCCAAGGTCAACGGCGGCCAGGAACTCACCTGGGAGGATCTCAACAGTGCCACCTGGGCGGTGCTGAACCCCACCTCCGCCTCCGGCTACATCTATCCCTGCCTGTGGCTCCAGGAGCACTACGGCAAGGGCATCAGCGACCTGGACAACGTGGTGGAGTGTGACTCCCACACCACCTCCGTTGCCCGCCTGGCCGCGGGACAGGTGGATGTGATGGTCTCCTACGGCCACATCCGTATCAAAAACGCCCCCATCTGGGAATCCGACTTCGGCGGCACCGCCCCCATGGTGGAGCAAACCGGCGTCATCGGCGTCACAGAGGGCATCTACAATGACATGATCGCCTACAGCAAGACCTCCGAGACCATGGAGGACGAGGACTTCCGCAAGGCCGTGGGCGAATCCTTCATCGAGCTGGCCGAGACGGAAGAGGGCCAGGCCATCTTCAGCGTCTTCAGCCAGGTGGGCTACACCTGGGGCAGCGACTCTGACTACGACGGGGAGCGGGATGCCCAGGCTCTCCTCAAATCCATGGAGCAGTAACCGCTCTGCCGGGAGGTTGACCATGCTGCAAGTCCTGCATATCCAAAAAGAATTTCCCCGCTCCGGCCAAGTCCTGCGGGATGTGAGCTTCACCCTGGGGGACGGGGAGTTTCTCTCCGTCATCGGGCCCTCCGGAGCTGGCAAGACCACCCTCTTCCGGATCCTCAACGGCACGGAAGTCTGCGGCGGCGGTGAGATCCTCTACAAAGGCACCCACTTTGAAGCTGCCCGGGGCCGGGACAAGCGGGCGGTACAGCGGACCATCGGCACCATCTATCAGGATTTCTGTCTGGTGGAAAACACCTCCTCCCTGCAAAATGTCCTGAACGCGTGCCTGCCGGAGATGTCCCTGGGGGCCGCCCTCCTGGGGCTCTTCGGCCGGGCGCGGACGGAAAAAGCCGCCGGGATTCTGCGGGAGGTGGGGCTGGAGGACAAGCTCTCGGAGCCGGTGAAGCGGCTCTCCGGCGGGCAGAAGCAGCGGGTGGCCATCGCCCGGGCCCTGATGCGGGATCCGGCAGTGCTGCTGGCAGATGAGCCGGTGGCCTCTCTGGATCCCGTCACCGGGCGGCAGATCCTGGAGCTGCTGCGGCAGATCCAGCTCAGCCGGGGTGTCAGCATCCTCATGAACAGCCACAATCTGGAGCTGTCTTTGGAATTTTCCGACCACATCATCGGTATCAGCCGGGGCCGGGTGGTCTTTGACGGCACGCCCGGAGCGGTGACGGAGGATGTCCTGCGGGAGATCTACGGCGGAACAGGAGTGTCCCCATGAGACGACACATTCCCCGCCCGCTGACGGTGGCCGCCTTTGGGGCGCTGTTTCTGGCGGCTGCCTGGTTCACCGGATGCGACCTCACGTTGCTGTGGTCCCGGCGGGGCCACCTGACGGACATTGCCCGGGAGATGTTTCCCCCGGAGTGGAGCTTTGCCGGAAAAGTTCTGCCCCTCCTCTGGATCACCGTCCAGATGTCCGTCACCGGGACAGTGCTGGGCGCTGTGCTCTCCGTCCCGGCCGCCATGGTCTGCGCCGCTCCCCTGCCGGGCCCCCGGGCGGTAAAAAAGCTCCTGCGGTTCTGCATTCAAGTCCTCCGATCCTTTCCGGCACTGATCCTGGCTCTGTTGGCCACCTTCTTCCTGGGCATCGGCGCCTTTGCGGGCACCGCCGCCATCACCGTCTACACCTTTGCCATCATGACCCGCCTCACCTACGAGGACATGGAACACGCACCTCTGGGGCCCTACACGGCTCTGCGGGCCATGGGCGCCACCTCCGTCCGTGCTTTTTCCCGGTCTATTTTCCCGGAAATCGCCCCTTCCTACCTCACCAACGCCCTCTATCTGCTGGAGGGCAACGTGCGCCACAGCGCCATTCTGGGCTATGTGGGGGCCGGGGGCATTGGCCTGCTGCTCAACGAAAAGGTCTCCTGGCGGGAGTATGGCAAAGTGGGCATGATTTTGCTGCTGCTCTTTGTCACGGTCTATCTCATGGAGGCCCTCAGCACCCTGCTGACCCGCCTGGTGCAGCAGGAGGTAACCCTGGGCCGGACAGGCCGGTGGGCACTGGCCGGAGCGGCAGGGGGGCTGTTCCTCCTGTGTACCCTGACGCTGCCGCCGCCGGATCTCTCCCGTACCAGCCTCCGGATGGTGCGGGCTCTGCTGACCGGTATCCTCCACCCGGACTGGGGCCTTTTCTTTCAAACGGACAGCAGCGGCCTTGCCTATCTGCTGCTGGAGACGGCGGCTATCGCCCTGGTGGGAACCTGCGTGGGCGTGGTCCTTGCCATTCCCCTGGCCTTCCTGGGCAGCGGGCGTTTCTTCCCCGCCCCGGTGGCCTGGCTGTTCCGTACTCTGGTGGCCGCCATCCGCTCCGTCCCCTTTTTGATCTACGGCCTGATCTTCATCCGGGTCTGCGGCCCCGGCTCCTTTACCGGTGTGCTGACGCTGGCGGTGTGCAGCGTGGGCCTTCTATGCAAACGGTTCTCGGAGGCCATCGACGCGCTGGATCTGCGTCCCTGCCTGGCTCTGGAGGCCATGGGCGTGACCCGGCTTCCCCGCATCCGCCACGGCGTGCTGCCACAGCTCTCCCCACAGCTCTTCTCCGCCACCCTCTACCGGTTCGACGTCAACATCCGGGAAGCATCGGTGCTGGGGCTGGCGGGAGCCGGCGGCATCGGTGCGCCGCTGATCTTTGCCATGAACCAATACGCCTGGAACCAGGTGAGCACCCTGGCCCTGGGCATGATCCTCCTTGCCTGGCTGGTGGATCTGATCTCCACCGCCTGCAGGCGCCGGGCAGACTAACAGCAAGAGCCGCTCCCGAAGGTTTCGGGAGCGGCTCTTGTGTTTGCCGTTTCAAATCCGTTTCACGCCGTCTCTTCGGCGAAGTTTCCGGTGTAGAGCTGGTAGTACTTGCCCTTCTTCTCGATCAGCTCGTCATGGGTGCCCCGCTCGATGATGCGGCCCTGCTCCATGACCATGATGCAGTCGGCGTTGCGCACGGTGGAGAGGCGGTGGGCGATGACGAAGGTGGTGCGGCCGGTCATCAGGGCGTCCATACCGTCCTGCACCAGCTTTTCCGTCCGGGTATCGATGGAGCTGGTGGCCTCATCCAGAATCAGCACCGGGGGATCCGCCACGGCGGCCCGGGCAATGGCGATCAGCTGCCGCTGGCCCTGGGAGAGGTTGGCGCCGTCCCCGGTGAGCATGGTGTCATACCCGTCGGGCAGCCGGCGGATGAAGCCGTCGGCATTGGCCAGCTGGGCCGCCGCCACGCACTCTTCGTCGGTGGCGTCCAGATTGCCGTAGCGGATGTTCTCCATCACAGTGCCGGTAAAGAGGTGGGTATCCTGGAGCACGATGCCCATGGACCGCCGCAGGTCCGGCTTTTTGATCTTGTTGATGTTGATGCCGTCATAGCGGATCTTGCCGTCGGCAATGTCGTAGAAACGATTGATGAGGTTGGTGATGGTGGTCTTGCCGGCGCCGGTGGCGCCTACGAAGGCGATCTTTTGGCCGGGCTTTGCCCAGAGGCTGATGTCGTGGAGCACCAGCTTATTCTCGTCATAGCCGAAGTCCACACCATCCAGGGTGACGCTGCCCTCCAGCTTGGTGTAGGCAGCGGTGCCGTCGTCCTTGGGCTGCTTCCAGGCCCAGACATTGGTGCGCTGAGCAGACTCTTCCATCTGGCCGTCGGCCTTCTCCCGGGCGTTCACCAGTTCCACATAGCCCTCGTCTGTCTCCGGCTGCTGGTCCATCAGGTCGAAGACCCGCTGGGCACCGGCGGCGGCATTGACCACGAAGTTCACCTGCATGCTCACCTGGGTGATGGGCTGGGTGAAGCTCTTGTTGAGGCTCAGGAAGGTGATGACGGTACCCAATGTCACGCCGGCCATATCGTTGATACCCAGGATGGCGCCTACGATGGCCACCAGGGCGTAGCTGAGCCAGCCGATGTTGGCGTTGACGGGCATCAGGAGGTTGGCGTAGCGGTTGGCCATATCGGCGCTTTGCCGCAAGTCCTCGTTGACCTTGTTGAAGTCCGCCATGGCGGCCTGCTCATGGCAGAAGACCTTCACCACTTTTTGACCGTCCAGCATCTCCTCGATGAAGCCGTCCACAATGCCCAGGTTCCGCTGCTGCTGAACATAGTATTTGGCAGAAAGCCTGGAGAAATTTTTGGTTACCAGCAGCATGACACAGGCGGTGAGGATGGAGATCACGGTAAGCGCCGGGTTGAGCAGCAGCATGGTTACCAGGGTGGCGGCCATGGTGATGGCGGAATTGATGATCTGGGGAATGCTCTGGCCCAGGAGCTGGCGCAGGGTGTCCACGTCGTTGGTGTAGACGGACATGATGTCGCCGTGGGCGTGGGTGTCGAAATACTTGATGGGCAGGGATTCCATCCGCCGGAACAGGTCGTTTCGCAGGTTGCGCATGGTGCCCTGTCCCACGGAGACCATGATGCGGTTATAGGCATAGGACGCCGCAACACCCAGCACCAACACAGCAACCAGCTGCAAAATGGCCCGGCCCAGGCCGCCAAAATCGGTGGAGCCGGAGTTGATCATGGGCACGATGTAGTCATCCACCAGGGTCTGGGGGAAGGTGGCGCCCATGACGTTGGCGATGGCGGAGATCAGGATGCACGCCACCACCAGAATGAATGGGAACTTATAATCGTGCAGCATATAGCCCAGGACCCGCTTAAGCACCGCGGTGGGGCTTGCTTTTTGTTCTTGGGGTTTCATGGTGTCACATCCTCCTCTCACGCGGGCTGGTCGAAGTCGCCGCCGCCCTGGATCTGGGAATCATAGATCTCCCGATAGATGGCGTTGGTCTCCAGCAGGTGTTCCGGCGTATCGAAGCCATCCACACGGCCGTCATCCAGAACCAGAACCCGGTCGGCCTGCTCCACGCTGGAGATCCGCTGGGCAATGATGATCTTGGTGGTGCCGGGGATACGCTTGGCAAAGGCCGCGCGGATCTTGGCGTCGGTGGCGGTATCCACCGCGGAGGTGGAGTCGTCCAGGATCAGCACCTTGGGCTTTTTCAGCAGGGCCCGGGCGATGCAAAGACGCTGCTTTTGGCCGCCGGAGACGTTTGCGCCGCCCCGCTCAATGTAGGTGTGGTAGCCGTCAGGCAGGCGGTCGATGAACTCGTCGGCACAGGCCGCCTGACAGGCGGCGACGCACTCTTCCTCCGTGGCGTCGGGATTGCCCCAGCGCAGGTTATCCAGAATGGTGCCGGAGAACAGCGTGTTCTTCTGGAGCACCACGGAGACCTGGTTGCGCAATGCCTCCATGTCATACGCCCGCACGTCCAGGCCGCCCACCTTCACGGAGCCGGAGTCCACGTCATAGAGCCGGCAGATGAGGTTCACCAGACTGCTCTTGCCGGAGCCGGTGCCGCCGATGATGCCGATGGTCTCGCCGGAGCGGATGTGCAGGTCGATGTCGGAGAGGACGCTTTTGCCGCTGCCGTGCTGGTAGGAGAAGGTCACATGGTCGAAGTCGATGGAGCCGTCGGCCACTTCCATAACAGGCTTTTCCGGGTCGTGGAGGTCGGGGGTCTCATTGAGCACCTCGCTGATCCGGCGGATGCTGGCCATGGACATAGAGATCATGACGATGACCATGGAGAGCATCATCAGACTCATCAAAAGGCCCATGATGTAGCTGAAGAGGCTGGTGAGATCGCCGGTGGACATGGTGCCCCCCACAATGTAATGGGCGCCCAGCCAGGAGATCATGATAATGCAGAAGTACACAGCGGTCATCATGGCGGGGTTGTTGAAGGCCAGCAGGCCCTCGGCCTTGACAAACAGGCGGTAGAGGTTGGCGGAGGCCTTGGCGAACTTGCTGTTCTCATAGTCCTCCCGGACGAAAGCCTTCACCACCCGGATGGCGGAGATGTTTTCCTGGACGCTGGCGTTGAGGTCATCATACTTGCGGAAGACCTCGTTGAAGATCTTCAGGGTCACCACCATGATGGACCCCAATACCACGATCAAAAACACCACGGCAATGAGGAACGTCAGGCTCAGCTTGGGGCTGATGATCAGGCACATGGCATAGCTGAAGATCAGCGTCAGGGGCGAACGTACCGCCACACGGATCACCATCATGAAGGCATTCTGCACATTGGTGATATCGGTGGTCATCCGGGTCACCAGGCCCGGCACGCTGAACTTATCGATGTTGGAGAAGGAGAAGGTCTGGATATTGGCGTAGATGGCCTTGCGGAGATTGGCTGCCAGGCCGGACGAAGCGCTGGCGGCGAAGCGTCCGGCGCCGGCGGCGAAAAACAATCCCAAAAACGCAATGACCACCATGACGGCACCGTAGCGGTACACCACGGAGAGGTCTCCGGTTTCCAGACCGTCATCGATGATGATGGCGGTAATAAAGGGCAGCAGAATGTCCATCAGCACTTCCATGGTGGTCATGCCGATGCACAAAAGCGCGTCCCGCTTGAAGCGGCCCAGCTGCCGCAGCACAGTTTTCATGGGTTCGATACCTCCTTGGATTTTGTTTGGGTAAGTTGGGAAAGATTGTCCAGCAGCTTGTTCTGCAGGCGGTTGAGCAGATCCAGCTCCTGGAGGGAAAGGCAGCCATAGAGCTGCTGCTGGATCTTGCGGGTGGTCTCATCCAGGAAGGGCTGGATCTGCCGGCCCTTTTCCGTGGGAAACAGCAGCTTGCACCGGTCATCCCGGGCGCAGCACTCCACCCGGATATAGCCCTTTTCCCGCAGGCGCTTGACCATGCCCGACAGAGCAGCCATGGAACAGCCGAAGTCCCGGTGGATCTCCGTCAGGGACGTCCCACGGTCACAGTGGCGGAAGACATACTGCAGGATGTGGGCCTGTACGGCCGTGAGCTCCGCCTCCGCCATAAAGCTGTTCGCCAGCAGCTCCATCTGAATACAGATCTGCCGGTTGTTCCGGACCATCCGCCCCCGGTCGATCTTCTCCATGATTTCGCCTCTTTTCATTGGTTAAGGGGTAAATAATTTCATCCCTACGTTTTTATAGCACAAAGCCCATTGCGTGTGAAATTCAAATATGCTATATTCTATAAATAACTTTTATTGATTGTTCGCATAATACGCCGGTGCTTCCGGCATGGAGGTGCATCCTTTTGAATACCACACAGCTGGAATGTTTTATGGAAGTGGCCAATTACCTGAACTTTTCCCGGGCAGCGGAGCATCTGCGCATCACCCAGCCTGCCGTCAGCCATCAGATCAACACCCTGGAGGACGAGCTGGGGGTGAAGCTGTTTCTGCGCTCCAGCAAAAACGTGCGTCTGACACCGGAGGGCAGCCAGTTCATGCACTACGCCGGGGAAATCCTGAAGCTGACCCAGCTGTCCAAGTCCCGGATGAAGGAGGCGCAGCAGTCCCTGCCCCGGCGGCTGGTGATCGGCTGCCGCAACACGCTGGAACTCCGGTTTCTGGCTCCTGCCCTGCGGCTGCTGCGGGCGCGGTGTCCCGAGGTGCTGCCGGTGCTGCGCCTGATCCCCTTCGACTCCCTGGAAAACCTGCTGGTGGAGGGGGATGTGCACGTTATGTTCTCCTTTCAGGAGATCTCCATTCCCAAGATCCGCTGCCGGGAGATACTCACCTGCGGCGCCGTATGCGTGTGCAGCTGGGATCATCCCCTGGCCGGCAGCAGCTCCCTCACCGCCGCCCAGCTGCAGAAGATCGGCCCCATGGCCGTCTGCCGCCCCCGGATCTGCCCGGCTCCCCTGCTGCAGATCCAAAGCTCCATCGTAGGCGGCCGGGAGACCAGCGGCATCTACTTTTGCGATAATCTGGAGATCATATTGCCGCTGCTCCAGTCCGGATACGCCTATGCGGTACTGGCGGATCTGCCTCACACCCGGCTGCCGGACCTGTGCTATATCCCCCTGCCGGAGTTTGCCCCGCTCTCTTTCCGGGCCGTATACCGCACCGGGGGGGCCATTCCGGTTTTGAACGAATTTCTTGGCATCCTGCAGGAAAGCGCCTCCCTTCCCGACCAGCCGTGACCTCCGGCAGTTTCTCAGATCCGCCGGGAAAACGGAACCGATCCCCTGTGCAAAAAGCCCAACTGTCTTTTCGCTCTCGGACATTTGACCGCTCTGAAAAGACATTTTTGTGGATGAAATCCACAAAGGCCGAAGTAAATTTACGTAAGGAAACTGGAGGCTTCTCCGAATTTATGCAGCCGGCGCGGGATTTCGTTGCATGCGCCTGCGGAAAAGGAGTATACTCAATCATAATTAAAGGGAAAAAAGGAACCGTGCGGCACTCCTGTCCGTCCGGATATCCGTCATCAAAAGAAGGAGGAACCACCTGTGAGCCAAACATTCAAAAAGGTCCTGGTTGCCAACCGCGGTGAGATCGCCATGCGCATCTTCCGGGCCTGCCATGACCTGGGACTGCAGACCATTGCCATCTACTCCAACGAAGATACCTACAGTCTCTTCCGCACTGCGGCCGATGAGTCCTACCTGATCGGCAAGAACATCAGCCCCCTGGGTGCCTATCTGGACATCCCCCGGATCATCGCCCTGGCCAAAAAGCATGGTGCGGACGCCATCCACCCCGGCTATGGCTTCCTCAGCGAGAACGGGGACTTTGCCCGGGCCTGTGAGGAAGCGGGCATCAAGTTCATCGGTCCCTCCTCCAAGATTCTGGATCTGATGGGTGACAAGCTCTCCGCCAAGCAGATAGCGGTGGCCTGCGGCGTCCCCACCACCCCCGGCACCACGGAACCCCTCCAGAGCCGGGAGGCCGCCCAGAAGCTGGCTATGGAATTCGGCTTCCCTGTGATTTTGAAGGCTGCCGCCGGCGGCGGCGGCCGGGGCATGCGCCGCTGCGACACCGTGGAGGAAGTGGGCGTCAACTTCGACCTGGTGAAGGCCGAGGCCAAGAAGGCCTTCGGCAACGACGACATCTTCATGGAGAAGTTCCTGGTGGAGCCCAAGCACATTGAAGTCCAGGTGCTGGGCGACGAGTACGGCAACGTGGTGCACCTCTTTGAGCGAGACTGCTCTCTCCAGCGGCGCTATCAGAAGGTGGTGGAGTTCACCCCCGCCTTCTCCGTTCCCCAGGAGGTGCGGGAAGCCCTGTATGCCGATGCCGTGAAGATCGCCAAGTACGTGGGCTATGTCAACGCCGGTACCCTGGAATTTCTGGTGGACAAGGAAGGCCATCACTACTTCATTGAGATGAATCCCCGCATCCAGGTGGAGCACACCGTCACCGAGATGGTCACCGGCATCGACCTGGTGCGCTCCCAGATCCTCATCGCCCAGGGCCGTCCCCTCAGCGATCCCGACATCGGCATCCCCAATCAGGAGTCCCTGCATCTGAACGGATACGCCATCCAGTGCCGCGTCACCACCGAGGATCCCGCCAACAACTTCGCCCCCGACACCGGCAAGATCACCGCTTACCGCTCCGCCGGCGGCTTCGGCATCCGGCTGGACGGCGGCAACGCCTACACCGGCGCCGTCATCTCCCCCTACTACGACTCCCTGCTGGTGAAGATCACCACCTGGGACAACACCTTCCCCGGCGTTTGCCGCAAGGCCGCCCGTGCCATCAACGAGGTCCACGTCCGCGGCGTCAAGACCAACATCTCCTTCATTACCAACATCCTCAAGCACCCGGCCTTCATCGCCGGCAAGTGCCACACCAAGTTCATCGACGAGACCCCGGAGCTGTTCCAGCTGGACGAGAGCCAGGACCGGGCCACCAAGATGCTCAAGTATATCGGCAACATCGTGGTCAAGGAGCAGGGCGAACACAAGCTCTATGACGAGTGCCGCTTCCCGCCTTTCTCCGGCAACCGGCCCGACGGCCTCAAGCAGATGCTGGACGCCAAGGGCCCCAAGGCTGTGGCGGACTGGGTGAAGGAGCAGAAAAAGCTTCTCATCTGCGACACCACCTGCCGGGATGCCCACCAGTCCCTGCTTGCCACCCGCGTCCGCACCCGTGACATCGTCAAGGGCATGGAGGGCACCAGCGAGATCCTCGCCGACGCTTTCTCTCTGGAGTGCTGGGGCGGCGCCACCTTCGACGTGGCTTACCGCTTCCTCCACGAGTCCCCCTGGGAGCGGCTGGACATGATCCGGGAAAAGGCCCCCAACCTCCTGCTGCAGATGCTCCTCCGGGGCGCCAACGCCGTGGGCTACACCAACTATCCCGACAATGTCATCCGGGAGTTCATCAAGGAGGCCGCCCGCAGCGGCATCGACGTGTTCCGCGTCTTCGACTCCCTCAACTGGATCCCCGGCATGGAAGTGGCCATGGACGAAGTCCTCAAGCAGAACAAGATCTGCCAGGCCACCATCTGCTACACCGGCGATATCCTGGATCCCAAGCGGGACAAGTATCCCCTTGAATATTATGTAAACCTCGCCAAGGAACTGGAGAAGCGGGGCGCCCACATGCTGGCCATCAAGGACATGTCCGGCATCCTGAAGCCCTATGCCGCCAAGAAGCTGGTCTCCACCCTCAAGCAGGAGATCGGCATTCCCATCCAGCTCCACACCCACGATACCTCCGGCAACCAGGTGGCGGCGCTGCTGCTGGCGGCGGAGGCCGGCGTGGACGTGGTAGACTGCGCCATTTCCTCCATGGCGGGCATGACCAGCCAGCCCTCTCTCAATGCCGTGGTGGCGGCTCTCCAGGGCACTGAGCGGGATACCGGCATGGATCTGGAGCGCCTGCAGCTGCTCACCGACTACTGGGAGGACGTGCGCAAGCGCTACGACTCCTTCGAGGGCGGCCTCACCTGCAACAACGCGGATATCTACCGCTATGAGATCCCCGGCGGCCAGTACACCAACCTGCGTCCCCAGGTGGAATCCCTGGGCCTGGGCAGCCGGTTCATGGAAGTCAAGGAAAACTACCGCAAGGTCAACGAAATGCTGGGCGATATCGTGAAGGTGACCCCCTCCTCCAAGATGGTGGGCGACCTGGCCATCTTCATGACCCAGAACAACCTGACGCCCGAGACCATTGTGGAAAAGGGCGAGGGCCTGGCCTTCCCGGACAGCGCCGTCAGCTACTTCTCCGGCATGATGGGCCAGCCTGCCGGCGGCTTCCCCAAGGATCTCCAGCGGGTAGTCCTCAAGGGCAAGGAGCCCATTACCTGCCGTCCCGGCGAGCTGCTGCCGGCAGTGGATTTTGAGGAAAAGAAGCGGGAGATGCACTCCTTCGATCCCGATCCCACCTGGCGGGCGGTGCTCTCCTACTGCCTGTATCCCAAGGTGGTGGAGAACTTCGTCAAAAACCGCAAGGAGTACGGCTATATCACCCGTCTGGGCAGCCACGTCTTCTTCCACGGCCTGGCAATCGGTGAGACCAACAAGGTCAACATCGCCGACGGCAAGACCCTGGTCATCAAGTACCTGGGCCTGGGCGAGGTGGACAAGGACGGCATGCGCACCGTCAGCTTTGAGCTCAACGGCATCCGCCGTGACGTCCAGGTGCCTGACGAGGAGGCCCAGAAGAATGTGGTCCAGGTTCCCATGGCGGATCCCGAGGACAAGAGCCAAGTGGGTGCCTCCATCCCCGGCGCTGTCAGCAAGATCAGCGTAAAAGTGGGCGACACTGTGGAGAAGAACCAGACCATTGTCACCATCGAGGCCATGAAGATGGAGACCGCCATCACCGCCCGGATGTCCGGCACGGTGGAAAGCGTCCTGGTAAGCGAGGGCGATACCGTTAAGGGCGGCCAGCTCCTTCTGACCATCAAGTAAAACCGCACCAAATTATAAAGGAGCCCACGGCAAATTGCCGTGGGCTCCTTTTCCTATTGGTATCCTGATTTACGCCAAGACCCGCACACAGCGGTCGATGAGGGTCATGTGGACCTCATCGCCCTCGGCGAAGCGCTCCGTCAGCTGGGGATTGTAGACCTCCACAATAATGGGCTGGTCTCCCAGCATCACCTCATACTCCACCTTGGCGCCGTAGTAAGTGGCCCGGGACACCCGGCCGGGCAGCTGGCCCTCCTGGGCGGAGAGGAGGATGGACTCCGGCCGTACTGCCAGGCAGCACGGGCCGTCCTTCTGCACCCCAGCCATCCTGCCGGGAGCCGGGATGGAGATGGTCTTTCCCCCCACCTCCACCAGGGCCGCCTGGCCGTCCAGCCCACGGAATGTGCCATCGATGAAATTGGCCTTGCCGATGAAGTTGGCCACGAAGCGGCTGTTAGGCTGCTCGTAGATCTCCGCAGGAGACCCCTCCTGGCAGATGACGCCGTCCTTCATGATGACCACCCGATCGGAAATGGCCATGGCCTCCGACTGGTCATGGGTGACATACAGCGAGGTGATGCCCAGGCGCTTTTGCAGGGCCCGCAGCTCATCCCGCATGCTCTCCCGGAGCTTGGCATCCAGGTTGGAGAGGGGCTCGTCAAAGAGCAGCACGCTGGGCTCGATGACCACGGCCCGGGCCAGGGCCACCCGCTGCTGCTGACCGCCGGAGAGCTGGTTGGGGAAGCGGCGCTCAAAGCCTGTCAGCTGCATCATCTCCACTACTGCGTCGGTGCGGCGGATCACTTCCTCCTGGGAGCACTTGGCCACTTTCAGGCCGTAGGCGATATTCTCCCAGATATTCAGGTGGGGGAACAATGCGTAGCTCTGGAACACCATGGAGATGCCCCGCTTGTTGGGAGGGACTTTCGCCACATCCCGCTCCCCGATGAACACGTTTCCGCTGGTGGGATACTCAAACCCGGAGATCATCCGCAGCGTGGTGGTCTTGCCGCAGCCGGAGGGGCCCAGCAGCGTCACCATCTCGCCGTCGTGGATGTTGAGATTGATGTGGTCCACCGCCACAAAATCCTTGCCGGTGTCCGGCTGCTGGAAGATCTTGGTGACATCCTTTAAAACAACGCCGGAGCTTTTCTTGCTGAAGCCCAGCTTTTCCTGTTGATTGCTCATTTCGTTTCCTCCGCTTTCTTGAAAGTCGCTGCCTTGCTGCCCTTGGGCACTTTGGAGCGGGGGGCCAGCAGCAGGTTGATGAGGCCGTTAAAGATGCCGATGAACACCAGCAGGATCACCACCATCATGGTGACGAAGGCCGCCGCCTGGGAGTATTTGGCCTGGTCAAAGAGCGTGTAGATCTTGCTGGTGACCAGGTTCCATCTGGGCGAAACCAGGAAGATCACGGCGCTGACGGCAGTAATGGCCTTCACGAAGGAGTACACGATGCCGGAGAAGAAGGCATTGCGCAGCATAGGCAGGGTGATGCGGCGGAAAGAATATCCGCTGCCGGCGCCCAGAATGGTGGAGGCCTCCTCAATGGAGTTGTCGATCTGCAGCAGCGTGGTGGTGCCGGACTCAATGGCCACCGGCATGTTGCGGAACACGAACACGATCACCAGGATGGTGGCCGTACCGGTGAGCACCAGCGGCTTGGTGTTGAAGGCCAGGATGTAGGCGATACCCAGCACGGTGCCGGGAACGGCGAACATCAGTACGGAGGACACTTCAATGAACCGCTTGCCGTAGTAATTGCGCTTGGCGGTGATATAGGCGATGACCATACCCAAAAGGCCGCCCAGCAGTGCGGCAATGAGGCCCAGGACCATGGAGTTCTGCAGGCTGTCCCAGCCCTGCTCCAGGGCCTTGGCATACTGGCTGAGGGTCAGGGTGTAGTTATAGCCCCAGGTCTGGACAAAGGAGCCGAAGACCACCGTGCCGTAGAAGAGGATGATCACGGCGGCCACCAGCATGCAGAAAATAAACAGCGGCCACTTGATGTGGGGCTCATCCATCATCTTGCGGGCCTGGGTGGGCTTGCCGGTGACGGTGACGAAACTCTTTTTGTTGACCCAGTATTTATTGAGCAAAAAGGCCACCATGGCGGGCACCAGCATCAAAAGTGCCAGCACGGAGCCCTTGCGCATGTCGTATGTACCGTTGATGATCTGGTAGACCTCCACCGAGAGGGTGGTAAAATCGCCGCCGATGGTGGCGGGATTGGAGAAGTCCTCCAGAGACTGGATGAACACCAGCAGGCACCCGGAGATGATGCCCGGCAGAGACAGCGGGAAGGTCACCGTCCAGAAGGTGTGCCAGCGGCTGGCGCCCATGTTGCAGGCGGCATCCTCCACCGAGGCGTCAATGGAGGAGAGGATGCCGGAGAGGGTCATGTAGGCAATGGGGAAAAAGCTGATAACCTGCACCACGATCAGGCTGCCCATGCCGTAGACATTGTTGTCGGTGATCCCCAGCAGGCTCTTGGTGATGAGGCCCTGTTTGCCGAAGAGGAAGATGATGGACAGCGACAAAATGAAGGGCGGGGACAAAATGGGCAGCGTGGCGATGGTCTTGAGAAAGCCCTTGCAGGGCACATTGGTACGGGTGATGGTAAAGGCGAACACATAGCCGATGAAGGTGGCGATCACCGCCACCACCACACCCAGTGCCATGGTCCTGCCAAAGGTCTTGAGATACCGGGACGAGGCAAACAGTTCCTGCATGGGGGCCAGGGAGAAGTTCCCCGCCTCATCCGTCAGGCTGAAAAGCAGGACTTTGCCCAGCGGGTAGATGACAAACAGCACCAGCAGCACAATGGTAGCCACCACAGCCAGCAGCAGAACAGGCTGGCGCAGGATCATCTTCGTCTCATTCCGCTTTTTCAAACGGGCGGCGCTTTTACCGCCCGAACCGGAAGATTTTGCCATTTGCGTTCCTCCTGGGTGTCATGGATTTCACTTGGAAAGGGGCCTTCCCCCCGTATGGGGGGAAGGCCGTCAAATGTTTGTGGACAGGCTTACTCCGCAGGCGCGCCGGCGATATTGGCCTCGAACTGCTCGGTGAAGGTGGTCTTGTTCTCCGCAGCCCAAACGGCGTCATAGTCGATGACGGCCACGGAATCCAGGGTCACCAGGCCCTCGGCCACGGTGGACTTGGTATTGGTGGGGACGCGGAAGGAGTTGTTCTCCGCGTACAGGTTCTGACCGTCCGTGGAGCACATGAAATCGATGAACTTCTTGGCGTTCTCCTGCTGGTCGGCGGGGCCGCCCTTGATGAGGGCCATGGCGCCCACCTCGTAGCCGGTGCCGTCAGAGGGGAAGCTCAGCTCAATGGGATAGCCCTCGGTGGTGGGCTGGAGGCCGTCGTGAGAGAAGGTCAGCGCAATGGCAGCCTCGCCCAGGGCCACGGCGTTGGGGGCAGCGGCGCCGGACTTGGTGTACTGGGACATGTTCTTATCCAGTTCCTTGAGGTAATCCCACACAGCGTCCTCGCCCTTGAGCTGGATCAGCGTGGCCAGCACGGTATAGGCAGTGCCGGAGGTGGCGGGGTGGGCCATGATGATCTGGCCCTCATACTTGGGATCCAGCAGGTCGTCCCAGCTGGTGGGATAGTCGTAGCCCTTGTCGGCGAACCACTCCTTGTTGCAGGCAAAGGCAATGGCGCCCACATAGATGGGGTTCCAGGTACCGGTGGGGTCGATGTAGGTCTCCGGGGTATTGCTCAGTTCCGGGGACTGATAGGGTTCCAGCAGCCCCTGATCCACGGCGGCGATGTAGTTATCCGTAGAACCGCCGAACATCAGCGCCGCCTGGGGATTCTCCTTCTCAGCGGCCACACGGGTCAGCATCTCGCCGGCAGAGAGGCGCAGAGCGTTGACCTTGATGCCGGTAGCCTCTTCAAAGGCATTGAAGTAGTAGGCTACCTCGGATTCGGGGAAAGCGGTGTATACTGTCAGTTCACCGCTGCCGGAGGTCTCTTCGCCGCCGGATCCTTCGGATCCGGATCCGCCGGTGTCGGATCCGCCGCAGGCGGTGAGCAGCCCCAGCATCATCACGCCGGAGAGCAGCGCGCAGAGGAAACGCTTGGTGTTCTTTTTCATGTCTTTACCTCTTTTCTTCCTTGAATTTATCATTTTCCATGCAAGCATGGATCAGGATACCGTCTTATTTTTCCAGGCTGCACAGGGCCCAGATGGCGTTGTGGTCGGAAAGCTCGGCGCCTTCAAACCGCGCCAGAGCCCCGCCGGGCCGGGCAAAGGTGAAATCCTCCCGTGCCGTGGAAACCATATAGCTCTTCTCCGCCCGGACGCCCTTGAGCAAAATCCAGTCCAGCCGCAGCGGGAGGAAGTCTCCCCCCGGCAGGGGTTTGCGCCGGGTCATGCGGGGCTCCCGGGGCACGATGTGGTAGCCGTCCGCCGCCGCCATGGGCAGCAGGGGTTCGTAATCAAACACACCCTCCAGACAGCGCCGGCGCAGATCGGGGCTGGCAGCAATGGCGCCGATATCCTCCTTGTCCCGTCCGTCGAAGGTGTTGGTATTCAGATCCCCGCCCAGGATCAGGGGCATATCCGGCAGCTCCCGGCGCACCGCCTCCAGAATGGTCCGCATCTGGACCTGGCGGCCCGGGCCGTCTGTGCGGTTTTCCAGGTGGATGGACACCACGCCCAGCGGCGCGCCCCCCACCTCCAGCTGGGCAAAAACCGCCAGACGTCCGCCGATGCGCTTTTGCCGGTCAAAGTACCAGTTGTACTGCTCCGGCAGCCGGATGACCCCTGCCCGGCGGATGGGCCAGCGGGAAAACACAGCGTTGCCGTGAAAGCCCTTGGCGTTTTCATCATTCACCAGCTCGATGAATTCCAGCCCCCAGGCATAGTTGAGCCCCAGGGCCTCCGCCAGCTCCCGGGCGGTATTGCGGTTGCCGGAACGGGCACACCCGTCGTCCAGCTCATTGGCCAGGATCAGGTCGAAGGGCCGGATGGCCGGGCAGTCCTGCAAAAACTCCCGGATCTCCTCCAAATGGACGCCCCGCTCCATGTTGAACATCAGGACCCCCAAATGCGGCGGCACCCGCTCCGGCGGGGCGAGGAAATTGTCTGTCTCCGCCCTCCAAAACTGCGGGATCTTCTCCATGACCTCCGCCTGGGTATGGGTATCCAGCAAAGCGCCCAGGCGCTTGCGCTCCTCCAGGATGATCCCCTCCATGTTTCCCCGCCACTCCTTTCGCTGCTTCGCCGTCAAGGCGGATTGCCGGGAACGGAATTCCTGCATTTTGCCTGCTGCTTTGAAAGCATTTCACAGGGGGAAATCCATTTCCTGCTCCCTTTTCCTCGTTTTTTTCATCCAGTTTCTGGATTCTTCAAGCGGTTTTTGGTCAAACAATCCAAAAAAATCGAAAAACAGCTTTCTTTTCTGTTAAAATTGATTATACCAGAAAAGGCGTGAAATGCAAGCAAAAATGCAAATGTCTGCGCTTTCATTCTGCGGGCAGCCTTTTTCCCCTGCTTTGGATTCTTTCCGCCCCACTGGGCATTGAGGATTTGGACCGGCTATGTTAAACTTTAGATAAAGCAGTTTACCGCCGATCCGGCGGCAGGAGGATGCGGGGGGATCTTTTTGAACAGTCTGCTGAACAAGTGGCACAATCTGTCCATCCGGGCCAAAAGCTTCTTTTTGGTGGGAGTCATGCTGGCCGTCATGTGGATTCTGGTGGCGCTGGTGCTGATTCAGTTTCAGTCTTTCAGCCGCAAATCCCATGTCATTATGAACGATTACAGCGACGTCACCGGCTTCCTGGATGCCTATTCCGAGGAAAACGTATGGCTGGAAGCCTACATCCGTCCCTCCCTGGACGCAGGCGAGCACTACCGCAGGTGCATCAACCAGACAGACCAGCACCTGGCCATGCTGGGCCCCCAGTGGAGCAGTCAGGCCAGTCAGGCCGAAAACGCCCTGCGGCACGCCATCGGCAACGCCATGGAGACCTACCGCACAGCCCAAGCCCGTTTTCTGACCCTGGATAAACAGACGCCGGAGTTCATCCAAGCGTATCTCTCCTTAAAAACACAGTCTGCCTACATAGACGGATACGCCCGGGAGCTGCTCTACACCCGGATGGCCCAGGGCAGCGCCCAATATCAGCAGGCAGAGGATGCCAATCTGCACAGCATGCGGATCTTTGTGCTGTACATGTTCTGCGCATCCCTGCTGCTGTTTTTGGTGCTGACGGTCTTTGCCCGCAGCATCCTGCGTCCCTTGATGGAACTCAGCCGGGCCGCCGCGGAGATCGGTGCGGGGCGCTATGACGCCCCTCCCCTGCCTGTCTGCGGCCAGGATGAGCTGGGCACCACCGCCCAGAGCTTTAATCTCATGCAATCCCAGATCCACACCACCATCCAAGCCCTGGAACACCAGTCGGAAATGGAAAAGCATCTGCGGGAGACGGAACAGCAGGCCGCCCAGATGCAGCGGGCCCTGCAGGAGGGGCGCTTTGCCCAGCTGCAAAGCCAGATCAACCCCCACTTCCTCTTCAACACCCTCAGCACCATTGCCGCTCTGGCCCGGGAGGAGGGAGCTCCCCTCTCCGAAGATCTCATTCTCCGCCTTTCCAGCTTTTTCCGCTACTCCCTGGAAAGCGACGAGCGGACGGTGACGCTGGGCCGGGAAATCCAGCTGCTGCGGGACTATATGGAGCTGCAGGAGACCCGCTATGCCGGCCGTATCAAGATGGAGATTCTCTCTCCGGATCTGTCTCTGGAAACCTGCACAGTCCCCAAATTCATTCTCCAGCCCTTGGTGGAAAACGCCATTCTCCACGGGCTTAAGCAGCGCACCCAGGGCGGACACATCCGCGTCCGGGTCCGCCGGGGACGGCGGGGCGGGATCTGCGTCACCGTCACGGACAACGGCTGCGGATTTGACCCCAAACACCGTCCCCGGCAGAAGGAGCACCGATCCGTGGGCCTGCAGAATATTGCCGAGCGCATGGAGCTCTCCGGCGGACGGCTGGACGTATTCAGCATTCCCGGATTGGGCACCACTGCCCGCATCACAGTAAAGGAGCACACAGCATGATCAAGATCCTGATTGCGGAAGATGAGGTCCGCAGCCGGACAGCCCTGGCTTCCCGCCTGCGGGAGATCCTGGGAGAGCAGTCCCTGATCGAGACCGCCTGTGACGGCAATGAGGCGATCCTCAAGGCCCGGCAGGTGGAGCCCCAGCTGATCCTCATGGACATTGAAATGCCCCACAAAAACGGCCTGGAGGCCGCCGCCGTCATCAAGCAGCAGCTGCCCCAGACCCACATCGTATTTCTCACCGCCTATGACCGCTTTGACTATGCCGTGGGGGCCATGCGCTCCGGAGGGGAGGACTACCTGCTCAAGCCTCCGGCAGACGCGGAGCTGCGGGAGCTGGTGCAGAAATTTTTCAAGGTCTCCCCGGAGGCCTCCCGGGGCGCATCCTCCTTTGAAGCGGCTCTGTCCGTGTGGATCCGCAGCCATTACACTCAGGACGTGACCCTGGAGGAAGCCGCGGAGAGCATGGGAATGAGCCCGTTTTATTTTTCCAGGCAGGTGAAATCCGCCACCGGGAAAACCTTTCTGGAGTTCTTTACCCTCTACCGCATCGAGATGGCCAAAAAGTGCCTGCTCTCCACGGAGATGCCTGTCAGTGAGGTGGGCCGCTCTGTGGGGTACGGAGACTCCAACTACTTTACCAAGGTCTTCAAGCGGGCTGTGGGCTGCACCCCCTCCGTATACCGCAGCCGGCAGCAGCCGGACAGTTGATCTGCTGCTTCCCGGCTTTTTTCCACGATTGATTTGAGGTGTCAAGATGAAGAAAGTCATAGCCCTCCTCTCCGCTGCGCTGGTACCGCTGATCCTGGCCGCCTGTGCACTGGCTCCCGACCAGGAGTCCTCCGCGGGGACCGGGGCCCAGACCGATACGGACCATGTGGTCCTGCGACTGGCCAACAGCCACAATGCCCAGCATATCACCAGCCAGGCCTGCCAGATGTTTGCCGATCTGGTGGCGGAGCGGACCGACGGCCGTATCACCATCGAGTGTCATTTTGACGGCGAGTTGGGCGATGAGCGCTCCACCATCGAGCAGTGCCAGTTCGGAGGGGTGGACTTCACCCGCGTGTCCTCCGGTGTCTCCGCCGAATTTGCGCCGCTGATGAACGCGCTGCAGATGCCCTATGAATATACCGATGTGGACCATCTTTTCCGGGTTCTGGACGGGGAGATCGGCCAGGAGGTCTTTGATACGTTCCGGGACAACGGCCTGGTGGGTATCACCTATCTGCACCCCGGTTTCCGCTGCTTCTTCAACGCCAGGAAAGAGATCCGCACCCCCGCAGACATTTCCGGTATGAGGATCCGGGTCTCCGAGTCCGATCTGATGCTCAACATGATGGAATGCCTGGGAGTTACCGGTGTGGGCCTGCCCTTCAACAGCACCTATTCCGCCATCCAGACCGGCATGGTGGACGGTGCCGAGAACAACATGACCTCCTATATCGAGATGTCCTTCTGGGAGGTGGCTCCCTACTGGACTTATGACAACCACTCCTTCATGCCCGACATGATCCTGGCCTCCAAGCAGACCATGGACAAGCTCTCCCCCCAGGACCAGCAGATCATCTTTGACTGCGCCGGAGAGGCGGAGATCTGGCACCGTGACGCCTGGGAGGAATCCGAGGCCAAAAATGCCGAGATTGCCCGGGAAAAAGGCTGCATCCTTACCACCCTCACCGACGACGAACTCCAGCAGTTCAAGGACGCCGTGGCCCCCATGTACGACTCTTTTTTGAATGAAGAGCAGGCGGCCATTGTGGCGCGCGTCCAGGCTCTTGGCTGAATCTTCATGGTTTTCATCTGCGTCCGGCTGCCTGTTTTTCAGGCAGCCGGACGCTTTTGCCTTCTCCCCCTTAACGGACCATTGACAAGCCTCTTTCTTGACTTTACTCCCGTGTTTCTGTATGATAGAGATGTAAAATTTTGTGCACTCCCAATGGTTTGCGCATTACGGAACCTGAAAGGAAAGGAGCCGGCCTGATGGAAGAAATTCTGCGCATGGAACACATCACCAAGCGTTTTGGGGATGTCTACGCCAACCGGAACATCAATCTGGATGTACGCAAGGGCGAGGTACATACCCTGCTGGGCGAAAACGGCGCCGGAAAAAGCACGCTGATGAATGTGCTCTTTGGCCTCTACCAGCCCACGGAAGGCAACATCTATCTCCACGGCAAAAAAGTCCGCATTGACTCCCCCGCCCAGGCGGTAAAGCTGGGCATCGGCATGGTGCACCAGCACTTCATGCTGGTGGAGGCCATGACGGTCTTTGAGAACATCATTCTGGGCGACCGCAACGCCAAGGGCATCTTCATCAACAAGGAGGCCCGGAAAAAGGAGATCCTGGAGCTCTCGGAGCGCTACGGCCTGGACGTGGAGCTGGACAAGCCCATCACCGACATTGCCGTGGGTGCCCAGCAGCGGGTGGAGATCCTCAAGGCCCTCTACCGGGGCGCGGAGCTGCTGGTACTGGACGAGCCCTCCGCCGCCCTGACGGACATCGAGGTGGAAGGCCTCTTCGACATCATGCACAAGCTCACCAGCGAGGGCAAAAGCATCATCTTCATCAGCCATAAAATGCGGGAGGTGCTGCGCATCTCCGACCGCATCACCATTCTGCGCTCCGGTGAAACGGTATGTACCCTGGACCGGGACGCCACCAACGGCGAAGAGCTGGCCAACCTGATGATCGGCCGGGAGCTGGCTCCCTCCCATTATGAAAAGGTGGAGCACCCCGGCGAGCCCGTGGTGGCCCTCACCAACGTGGACTACCACAAGGAGTCCAAGCACTCCGGCCTCAACGGCGTCTCCCTGACCGTGGGCCGGGGCGAGATCGTGGGCATCGCCGGCGTGGACGGCAACGGCCAGAGCCAGCTGGCGCAGGTGGTCACCGGCGTGCTGACCCCGGACGCCGGCGAGGTGGATCTCAAGGGCTCCCAAGTGGCCCAGTTCACCCCCAACGGCTTCATTCTGGAAAGCGTCTCCCACATTCCTGAGGACCGCAACAAGATGGGCCTCATCGGCAACATGTCCGTCAAGGACAACATCGTCCTCAAGTCCACGGACACGCCCCAGTTCTCCCACGCCAAGGGCTTCTTCCTCAAAAAGAAGGCCATTCGGGACTACGCCCTGAAAATGCAGGAGAAGTACGACATCCGCTGTGCCTCCATCGAGCAGGAGGCCCGCAATCTCTCCGGCGGAAACCAGCAAAAGGTCATCCTGGCCCGGGAGCTGGAGGGCGATCCCGACCTGCTGGTGGCGGTTCACCCCACCCGGGGCCTGGATATCGGCGCCACCCGCTTCGTCCACGACACCATGATCCAGGCCCGGGAAAAGGGCTGCGGCGTACTGCTGATCTCCGCGGACTTTGACGAAATCCTGGAGGTCTCCGACCGCATCGTGGTGATGTTTGAAGGCCAGGTCATGGGTGTGTTCCCCGGCAAGAACCCGCCCATTTCCGAGATCAGCCTGGCTATGGCCGGCAAGTAAGGAGGGAGACGGAACATGAAAAACAGCAACCGCATCATCGCTCTTCTGGTACCCCTCATCTCTGTGCTGCTGGCCTTCATCATCGGCTGCATCATCATGGCGGTGCTGGGAGCCAATCCCCTGACGGCGCTCCAGTCTCTGTGGATCGGCGCTTTCGGCAACCTGCGCAACGTGGGCACCACCCTCTCCCGGGCAACGCCTCTGATCTTCACTAGCCTGTGCGCCTGCTTTGCCTACCGCTGCGGCGTCTTCAACCTGGGCGGCGAGGGGCAGTTCATCATCGGCTCCGTGGCCTGCTGCTACGTGGCCACCCTCAGCGGCGTGGGCGGCGTCCCCGGCGTAATCTTGTGCCTGCTGGCCGGCGTCCTGGCCGGCGGCATCTGGGCTTTGATCCCCGGCCTTTTGAAGGTCTACCGGGGCCAGAACGAGATGATTATCTCCATCATGCTCAACTACGTGGCCACCCTTTTCATGGGCGTGGTGTACACCAACTGGCTGCGGGACGGCAGCGTCCCCCAGACCATTTCCGTTCCGGACTCCGTGAAGCTCAGCCGGATCTTCGGCCTGCGAGCCACCACCGCCTTCGTCATCGCCATCGTGGTGGGCCTTCTCATCTACTACTTCCTCTTCTACACCTCCAAGGGCTTCCAGCTGCGGGCGGTGGGCCTCAACATGACGGCGGCGGAGTTTAACGGCTTTGCCGTCAAGCGCTACATTCTCTTCAGCTTCGTCATCTCCGGCGTCATCGCGGGCCTGGGCGGCAGCGCCGAGCTGCTGGGTACCCAGTACCGCCTCATCAATGGCTTTGCCAGCGGCTACGGCTTTGACGGCGTGGCCATGGCCCTCATCGCACAGCTCCACCCCCTGGCCACCATTCTGGTCGCCATCTTCTTTGCGGCGCTGCGGGTGGGCTCCACCACCATGCAGGCGGCCACCGGCGTCCCCACCAGCGTCTCCGACATCATCCAGGCCCTGGTAATCGTGTTCACTGTGGCGGGTCTTGCCATGGTGAAGCTGCCTGGATTTAAAGCCGCCATGGGCCGCATGTTTGCGAAAAAGGAGGTTGCGTGAATATGGATTGGGCATTTATCTCGAATCTGATCCTGGCCAGCATCCGCATGGCAACACCTCTGATCTTCCTGTCCCTGGCAGAGCTTTACTCCCAGCGGGCGGGCCTGGTTCACATCGGCCTGGAGGGCCTGGCTTCCATCGGCTCCCTGGTGGGCTTCCTGGTGAGCCTCATTACCGGCAGCCCCATGCTGGGCGTGGCCGCCGGTGCCCTGGTGGGTATCCTGGTGAACATGATCTTCGCCTACGCTACCGTCACCCTGTGCGCCGAGCAGATCGTCTACGGCATGGCCATCAACATCTTCGCCCCGGCCCTGGCAGCGTTCATCTACCGGGTCTACTTCGGCGCCGGCAGCGAGCTGGTGCAGGTGGAGCTGATGAGCACGCTCTCCAACAGCCTGGGCATCACCTCCGACAATTTCCTGGTGCAGCTGCTGCTGGATCAGACCCCCATGGTGTATCTGGCCTACGGCCTGGTGATTTTCACCGCCATCTACTTCAACAAGACCAGATCCGGCCTGAACTTCAAGGCCGTGGGTGAGTATCCCAAGGCTGCCGCCACCCTGGGCATCAATGTCATCGGCGTCAAGTATGTGGCCTGTGTCATCTGCGGCGCCCTGGCGGGCATCGGCGGTGCCTACCTCACCACCTGCTACGCCAACACCTATGTGGACGGCAATGTGGCCGGCCGCGGCTTCATTGCCCTGGCGGCAGTGATCTTCGGCCGCTGGAGCGGCGGCGGTGTGCTGCTGGCATGCCTGTTCTTCGGCTTCTGTGACGCGCTGCAGATCCGCCTGCAGGTCAGCAGCTTCGGCGTCCCATACCAGTTCTTCCAGATGATCCCCTACATCGCCACCGTGGTGGTGCTGGCTCTCATTGGCATGAAGAAAGCCGGTCCCAAGAGCTCCGGCAAGCCCTACCTCAAAGAGGAGCGTTAACGGGCATCCGCCGCCACTCCGGCGGCTGTCAAATAGAAGCGTAAACACTGATATGGACTTTGGAGGAAAGAACATGAAAAAGATCTTTGCATTGCTTCTGTCCCTTGCGATGGTTCTGTCCCTGGCCGCCTGCGGCGGGACGGAGACCACCACCACTACGGAAGACGGCGGTGATGACACCGGCGCCGACTCCGGCAAGACCTACAAGGTGGCTATGATCTGCGATTCCAGCATCTCCGACGGCGGGTGGGGCATGTCCTGCTACAACGCCATGATCGATGCCGCAGAGGCCAACGGCTGGGAGACCGCCTATTCCGACAGCATCGCCCAGTCCGCTTACTATGACACCATCGTCTCCTACTGCGACCTGGGCTACGACCTGATCTATGCCCCCGGCAACCAGTACACCGACGCCGTGCTCCAGGCGGCTGAGGAGTATCCCGACATCGCTTTTGCCCTGCTCAACGGCGGCGAGGATACCCCCGCTCAGGCCACCAACGGCAACGTCACCTCTCTGCTGCCCGACGCCCAGCAGGTCGGCTGGATCGCTGGTGCTCTGGCCGGCCTCATGACCCAGACCGGCAAGATCGCCTTCATCGGCGGCATGGAGCTGGACACCACCCTGGGCAAGTACGAGGGCTTCAAGGAAGCCGCCGCCTATGTGGGCGAGCAGGCCGGCAAGACCGTGGAGGCTCTGGACATCGTGTACTCCGGTGACTTCTCCGCCACCGACAAGGGCATCGAGTTTGCCAAGGCCATGATGGATCAGGGCGCCGACGTGTTCTTCGGCGACGCTTCCGCCGTGGACTCCGGTGCCCGTCAGGCCATCGACGAGGCCAACGCCGCCAGCGGCTCCGTGAAGGTGTACGACATCGCCCAGCCCTCCGACCTGCTGGGCCAGAACGAGTGCATCATCGGCAGCCAGGTCACCGACAACGCCTCTCTGGTGGGCCTGTGCATGACGGCTGTCCAGGACGGCTCCTTCGGCGGCGAGGTCATCTACGGCACGCTGCAGAACGGCGCCCTGTCCACCGGCGGCCTCAGCGATCTGGTGCCCGCTGACGTGCAGGATCAGTACCTGGCCTACATCGATCAGATGGTGGAAGGCACCTTCATGCAGTAAGGCAGTTCCCCACACTGACACAAAAGGCG
>NZ_DAWBAJ010000001.1:94051-118196 GCF_052306735.1 Dysosmobacter sp.
CCTTCTTTTTTCATGTAATGCCGATACGGCGGACTGCCTCATCCACAGCCGTATATGCACGCTATCCGCCTTTTCTCCATATCCGGCGCCGCAGAGCGCCGCCGGATGGTGGGCACCACTGTAAAATCCGGCGCACCTGGGAAACACCTCCCAGGTGCGCCGGTCTGTCTGTAAACCCTCAGTCTCCCACCTTGCGGGTGAAATTGCCGTAGATCCGGGTGCCCTCCTGGGCCGTCACAAACGCATGGGGATCCATGGTGTGCACGGCGTGGAGCAGCTCTTCGATCTCGAACTTGGAAAGGCACACGCACAGCACATGTACGCCCTCTCCGGTATAGGCGCCCACACCATTCCAGTAGGTCACGGAGCGGCCCAGCTTCTCGATGATGAACCGGGCCAGGGCTTCCTGATCCTCCCGGGTGAAAATCAGCGCCTGGACGCTGACATTCTGCTGATGGACCCGATCCAGCACCATGGCGGTGAAGAAGTTATAAATCACCGAGTAGATGGCCACTGCGGGGCTGAAGAGGATCAGGCAGGCGGCGTAGAGGAATGCGTTGAAGGAAAGGGAGAATTTCCCCACCGTAAACGCACTGCCCCGCTTGCTCAGGCACAGTCCCACAATATCCAACCCGCCGCCGCTGCCGCCGCAGGTGAGGACGATGCCGCTGCCCACACCCGCCAGGATGCCGCCCAGCAGGCAGGCTGTCAGGTAATCCTCCACGATGGGTGTGGGGGGAATGGGGATGAGGCTGTAGAAGAGGGAATAGGACGCGGTACAAATCAGCGTTTTGAGGACAAAGCTCCTGCCCAGCGTCTTATAGGCGAAGAGCAAAATAGGGATATTGATGATGAAGTAGAAAATGCCGGCCACATCGTAGGCGCCAAAGCTGATGTGCAGGTATTCCTGCATCAGGGTGCGGATGATCTGGCACAGGCCCAGCAGTCCGCCGTTATACAGGTTCAGCGGCACAATAAACAGATTCAGCGCGGCGGCGGAAATCAACTCTCCCACCACAGCGGCGATCAGCCGCAGCCAGCGGTGGTGCAGGGTGTTGTACAGCATGATACGCTCCTCCTCCAGGCAATGGCCCTTCGCTCCTTAGGATATCCCGTTCACTTCGATTATACGGGCTTTATGCCAAAACCACAAGAGGAACTTTCCGCCCGTCTAAAAGCTGTACCGCAGGCACCGGTACAGCCGCTCCCGGGCCCGGCGCAGTGTCCGGGACACTGTGGAGCAGCTCACATGCAGCTCCCGGGCGATCTGGGGCATGGTCTTCCCCTCCTCAAAATACAGCCGCAGCAGCAGCTGCTGGCGCTGCGTCAGCTCTGCCGACCGGGCGTAGCGCAGCTTGGTACGCAGACGATCCAGCTGTTCCCCGTTGTCCGAGGCGTTCTGCCGCAGCCAAACCGTCAGATCCCCCATCCACTCGCTGCTGCGGGAATCAAAGCTTGTAGCACTCATAGGCATGATAACTCCTGTCATAGTACCGGGCGGTGACCACCGCCAGCTCCCGGGCCTCCCGCAAAATGGGCACCAGCGCCCGGATCCGCAGTTCCAGGGCCTGGACCGCCTCCGGATCCGCAGTATTATGCACCTCGCCCCGCAGGCGCGCGATGCGTTCACAGATGGCCTCCGCGCTGGCAGCGTAGGAGGCAGACATCTCCAGCAAGGTCAAATTGCTTCCTCCCTTCCCCGCGTCTGCCGGTAGGGTGCCAGCTCCAGCCGGGCAAACTCCGGCAGGCAGTCCTCACACACGCTCTCCCCGTTGAGATACCAGTAGGGCGCGCCCCGGGGGATCTCCCCGCCGCAGAGGCTGCAGAGCAGGCGCCCGCCTTTCCGGCAGCGCCGAATTTCACGCAAACAAGTCCCTCCTTTGCCTTCCCGAAAAAAAATCAGGAAAACGATAAAATATTTGTTGACAAAGCCTGTTTCTTCTGGTAAGATAGGTTCTGCTGTTGGATCTGCTGGTGTAGCTCAGCTGGTAGAGCAGCTGATTTGTAATCAGCAGGTCGGGGGTTCGAATCCGTCCACCAGCTCCACAATTTCATATGGGGGAATTCCAGAGCGGCCAAATGGGGCAGACTGTAAATCTGTTGTCACTGACTTCGGTGGTTCGAATCCACCTTCCCCCACCACATCGGAGTAAGCACATGCGTGCTTACTCCGATTTTTTTATCTCCGTGCCTGCCGCTCCCACTCCGGAAGCACCTGCAGGGACGTCCCATTTTGGGGTGGAAGGTCACAAGCTTCTTGTCACGTTGATAGGGTATCACAAGTATCTTGTTTTGTCAACCCAGATTTTACAAGTTTCTTGTATATTCGGTTGACAAATCTCCAAGAATTCGATAGGATAAAGAAAACGCAGGCAAAGGAGGACGCGCCATGGGCTTTGGAGAGCGGATGCAGCAGCGCCGGGAGGAACTGGGGTTGTCCCGAACGGATCTGGCCAAGCGGCTGGGTGTCTCCCTTTCGGCGGTGAGCAACTATGAGCTGGGCGTCAGTTTTCCGAAGGCAGAGGTGCTGCTGCGGCTGTTCGACTGTCTGGAAACGGAGCCCAATGTCCTCTTTCAGGATAGCTTTCAGGGCGGCAGCCAGGTCCTAAACCACTGGGAGCGCCGCCTTTTGGATCAGGTGCGGGGTCTCTCCCCCCAGGGGCGTGAGGCGGTGGGCTCCGTGGTGGGGACGCTTTGTGCCTACCGGGACGAACTGGATGCTGCCCCCCAGGCACCGGAGCCCCGTCTGATCCCCCTGTACCGCTCCCCCGCCGCCGCCGGCTATGCTGCCCCGGTATTCGGGGAGGATTTCGACTATATTCAGGTCACTGGCGACGTACCGGCCGCCGCAGAATTTGCCGTGCGCATCCAGGGCGATTCCATGTCCCCCTGGATCCCCGACGGTTCTCAGGCTTATGTAAACCGTGATCCCTTGAAGCCCGGAGACGTGGGCATCTTTTGTGTGGACGGCGAGATCGTATGCAAGCAGTACTACAAGGATCCGGCGGGAACGGTCTATCTCTTCTCCCTGAACCGGGAGCGCGCGGATGCCGACGTGGTGCTCTTTCCCACCTCCGGCCGGACACTGGTGTGCTTCGGCCGGGTAATCCTCCACGCGCCGCCTCCCCCGGGGCTGGACTGAGGGCTCCGGTTCAAAACCCACACATCTTCTGAACAGCCTTCCCAGGTGTCCCTCTTGCAATTTATCGGAAGCTGTGGTATCCTGAATCAAGTAGTGATCTGGCCCATCGGCCAAGGAAGGAATCGTGAAAACACTGTGGACCAACCTCCGTTGCCCACGCATACATACATGCTGATCCAAGGACAGTCTGACCCCATGGAGGGGTGAGGCTGCCCTTTTTCGCGCCTTTCCGGGATTTTGTTGATATTTTTAAGGAGTGATTTTGCCCATATGGACAGTTCCAGTACCCCGATCATGACGGTTGCCATCATTCTTCTGGTGTGCATGTCCGCATACTTCTCCGCCACGGAGACCGCCTTCTCCAGCCTCAACCGCATCCGCCTGAAAAGCTGGGCGGAGGATGGGAACCAGCGTGCCGCCCTGGCCCTGCAGCTCTCGGAGGACTATGACCGCCTGCTCTCCACCATTCTCATCGGAAACAACATCGTCAACATCACCGCCACGGCGGTGGGCACCGTGCTTTTTACCAATCTGGTGGGCACCGCATACGGCCCTACCGTCGCCACGGTGGTTTTGACGGTGGTAGTGCTCATTTTCGGCGAGGTCTCCCCCAAGTCCATTGCCAAGGAGAGCCCTGAGCGCTTTGCCATGGCCTCCGCGCCGGTGCTGCGGGTGTTTCTGGCTATCCTGCGGCCGCTGAACTTCCTCTTTGCCCTGTGGAAGCGGCTGCTGAGCCGCTTCCTGCACACCGCAGACGATGCCGGCATCACGGAGGAGGAGCTCATCACCATGGTCTCCGAGGCGGAGAGCGAGGGCGGCCTGGACCAGCACGAGAGCCAGCTGATCCGTTCCGCCATTGAGTTCGGCGACCTGGAGGCCGGGGACATCCTCACCCCCCGGGTGGATATTGTGGCGGTGGAGGATTCCGCCACCATGGACGAGATCGCCGCCACCTTTGCTGAGAGCGGCTACTCCCGCCTGCCGGTGTATCACAAGGACGTGGACGATATCGTGGGTGTCATCCACGAGAAGGATTTCCACGCCGCCCGCTACCGGGGCCAGACGGACATTGCCGGGTGCATCACCCCCGTCCATTACACCACCGCCAACGCCGAGCTGGGATTGCTGCTGCGGACGCTGCAGAAGAAAAAGACCCACATGGCCATCGTGGTGGACGAATACGGCGGCACGGCAGGCCTGGTGACCCTGGAGGATATTTTGGAGGAACTGGTGGGCGAGATCTGGGACGAACATGACGAGGTCATCGAGTCCTTCCGCAAGCAGGAGGACGGCAGCTATCTCATTTCCGCCAGCGCCGATCTCACGGATCTCTACGATCTCTTCTCCATCAGCGGTGAGTGCGATGCCAGCACCGTTTCCGGCTGGGTCATCGATGAGCTGGGCCGTCTGCCCCAGGTGGGAGACCACTTCCAGGCGGAGGGTCTGGACGTCACCGTCACCCAGGTGGATCACCGCCGGGTCCTGGAGATCCGGGTGGCGGTGCTGCCGGAGGACGAAGCCAAAACCACCGAGGAAACCCGCTGACCATGCAAGGGCCGTCCGGGACCGGACGGCCCTCTCGTGTTTTTTTGAAAAGGAGCATTCATGCATTTCTATACTACGGGCCAATGGGTCCTTCTCTTCTTTTTTTACTGCTTTTGCGGCTGGGTGTGGGAATCCTGCTACGTCTCCGCCTGCAAGCGGCAATGGGTGAACCGGGGCTTTCTCCATGGCCCTCTGCTTCCCATCTACGGCTCCGGCGCCATCATCATCCTCTTTGTGACGCTGCCGGTGGAGCAGGATCTGCGACTGGTCTTTCTGCTGGGCATGATTGCCGCCACAGTGCTGGAATACGTCACCGGTGCCGTGATGGAGCGGCTGTTTAAAGTCCGTTACTGGGACTACTCCCACCACCGCTTCAACCTCAACGGCCACATCTGTCTCACCAGCTCCCTGGCCTGGGGCTTCTTCTCCATTTTGCTGGTGCGCTTCATCCATCCCCCCATTGCCGCCCTGCTGGAGGATGTGCCCAGCTGGCTGGTGGATCCGCTGGCCCTGGTGATCACCGTGGCCTTTACGGTAGACGTGGTCCGCTCCGTTCAGGAAGCTCTGGATCTCAGGGAAGTCCTCACCCGTCTTACGGAGGAAAACGAGGATCTTCGCCGTCTTGCCAAGCGGGCGGAGGTGGCTGCCGCCTTTGCCGAGGATGACCTGCGCCGATTCCGGGAGCGGGTGGATCTGAGCCGGATGGAGCTGCAGGAGCGGATGGAGGCCGGCCTCCAGCAGCACCAGGAGGCCAAGCTCCGGCGCTCTGCCCGCCGCAGGGAAGAACTGGAAGAAGCGCTGCGCAGCCGCACTTCCGCCAAGCTGGAGACCCTGCGGGCTATCCAGGAGACCCTGGAACGTGCCCGGGACAACCTGGAGGGCGCGGTGGATATGACCCAGGAAGCCCTTGCCGCCCGCCGGGCGGAGCTGGACGATGCCATCGAGCATCTGAAGAACCGGGAAGCTTCCATCCGCTCCCGCACGGTGCGCACCTATCGTGCCTCTTTGCGGATCCTGCGGGCCAACCCCTCGGCCAAGGCCCGGGACTTTTCCGAGGTTCTGGAAACCCTGCGCAAGTTGGGCGACCGCCGCTAAGACGCCTCCTCACGATAAAAAAAGACGCCCAAAAGGGCGTCTTTTTTATGGCGGAGATTATGCGCTCTCCCGGGAGGCTTCTCCCTCCGGCTGTGAAAAGTGCAGCACCCGACGGATAAACAAAGCGTACACCGCTACGCTGACGATGGGGCCCAGGATATCGGAAACAGGCTCGGCATAGAAGGCGGCCCTGGCGCCGTACATGCCGGGAAGCAGGAACAGCGCCGCAAAATACACCGCCTTGCGGAAGGTGGAAAGGGGCAGCGACAGCTGCACCTGGCCCATGCCCGTAAAGCCGTCCACCAGGGCGTACTGAACGCCCAGGGGAATGATGGCCAGGGTGCACACCCGGATGGCGTCCAAGGCCTCCGCCGCCAGGGAGGGCTCCGTGGTAAAGAGCCGCACAAAGAGGCTTCCGGCCACCCGGGCCAGGATGAAGAGCAGCGTCACATAGGCCACGCAAAGCAAGGTGATAAACTTCTGGGCCGAGAGGATGCGCTCCTTGTGCCGGGCGCCGTAGTTGAAGGCCAGAATGGTCTGGGTACCGCCGGAGATGCCCCCCAGGGGCATGGTCACCACCAGCATAAAGCTCTGGGCAATGGTGGCACAGGTGATGAGCCGGTCCCCCAGCTCCGCCCCGCCGTAGCGCTGCAGCACGGCGTTCATGGCAATGATCATCACATTGTCCACGGCGATGATGAGAAAGGGCGTCAGGCCCGTCAGGAGGATCCTGCCCATAAGCCGGGGACGGTAACCGCCGAAGCTGATGGGGATGGGCACCTTTTTCCCAAAGAGGAAGGTCAGTACATAGATACAGCTGGCCAGCTGGGAGAGGACGGTGGCCAGGGCGGCCCCCACCACGCCCATGTCCAGGGCAAAAATGAACACCGGGTCCAGCACGATGTTCAGCACCGCCCCGATGATCACCGAGAGCATCCCCTTCTTGGCAAAGCCCTGGCAGATGATGAACTGGTTCATCCCCAGGGAGAGAAGGTTGAACACCGTCCCGCACAGATACACGGTAAAATAGGACTCGGCATAAGGGTAGGTAACGCCGCTGGCACCGAAGAGCAGCAGCATGGGCTCCCGCAGGGGAAATACCGCCGCCGTCAGCGCCACCGCGCTGACACACAGCATCAAAAAGCTGTTGGAGAGGATGCGCCGGGCCTCCTCTGTCTTCCCCGCCCCCATGCGGATGCTCATCAGGGGCGCGCCGCCCACGCCGATGAGGGAGGCAAAGGCGCCGATCATGGTGACCACCGGGCCGCACACGCCCACGCCCGCCAGGGCGATCTCACCGATCTCGGGAATATTGCTGATATAGATGCGGTCCACGATGCTGTATAGCACGCTGACGAACTGCGCCAGCATGCTGGGAATGGCGATGCGCAGCACCAGGGACCGGATGGGGTCCGTCCCCAGGTTGTTCTCCAGCTTCATAACAGGATCCTCTCAAAACACACATGAAAATGGGGCCGTCCGCCGGACAGCCCCATTATTATAATACAGCTTCTGTGGTTTTCAACCCCAATTTTCTTTTCACCCGTCACACGCCGGAGCCGTCGAAATCGGGGGTATACTCCTCCCGGGCGGAAGTGCGCTCCTGGGTGTAGCCGTCGGTAATGCCGCAGTTTTCCATGTAGGCCACCGCCGCCCGGTACTCCGCTTTCGTAACGTGGCGGCGAAGGTTCCCCTCCGCCCCCGGCTGGGGGGTGTACTGGCTCATCAGGGAGAAGAGCACATCGCCGGGGCGGAACTGCTCCGCCACCCAGTCGAGACAGCGCCGGGTGTTCTCCAGCTCCCCGGGCAGCAGCAAATGGCGGATCAGGACGCCCCGTTTGAGCTGACCGTCCTCCATCACATAGGGGCCCGTCTGGCGGAACATCTCCAAAATGGCGGGAGCGGCCCAGTCAAAGTAGTCCGCCGCGCCGGAGTACTTCCCCGCCGGGCCCGGCAGGGCGTATTTGAGATCCGGCAGGTACACCTGCACCTTCCCCTCCAGCAGCCGCAGCGTCTCCGCCTTTTCGTACCCGCCGCAGTTCCACACCACCGGAACCGGCCAGGGCTCCTCCCCCAGGGCCTCCAGAATGGCGGGGACAAAGTGGGTGGGGGTCACCAGGTCCAGGCAGGCTGCCCCCTGGTCAATGAGCTCGTGGAAAATGGCCCGCAGCCGCTCCACGGAGACGGCCTTGCCGAACCCTCCGTGTGAGATAGGCCCGTTCTGGCAGAAGCAGCACCGGAGGCTGCACCCGGAGAAAAACACCGTGCCCGCTCCGTGCGCTCCCACCAGGCACGGCTCCTCCCACTGGTGGAGCATGGCCTTGGCCACCACCGGCGTCTCGATCTGGCTGCATACGCCGCCAGCCCGCTCTGCCGTGCGCTCCGCCCCGCAGTTCCGGGGGCACAGGCGGCAGATCATGTCCGCTCCCTCCCGAAATCCGGCCCCAAGTCTCCCGCCATCCAGTGGCGGCGGCAGAGGCTGGTATAGCGCTCGTTGGCCCCCAGCTCCACCTGCTCGCCGGTCTTGAGGACCGTTCCGTCGGCGTCAAACCGGGCATTGAAGGCGGCCTTGCGGCCGCACCAGCAGACAGCCTTCAACTCCTCCAACTTATCCGCGTAGGCCAGGAGGGCGGCGCTGCCGGGGAACAGATCCCCCTTGAAGTCCGCCCGCAGGCCGTAGCAGATAACGGGAATGTCCAGCTCGTCCACCAGGCTCACCAGGTAGAGGACCTCCTCCCGGGTGAGGAACTGGGCCTCGTCCACGATGACGCAGGCATTTTGCTGCAGCTCCATGACGGAGAGCTGCTGCATCTCATCAAAATAGATACAGGGGTGGGTCAGGCCGATGCGGGAGACCACCTGGTGGTCCCCGTCCCGGGTATCCAGCCGGGGCTTCACCAGCAGGGTCTTCTGCCCCCGCTCCTCATAGTTGAACCGGGTCATCAGGGCATTGGCGGTCTTGCTGGATCCCATAGCCCCGTATTTGAAATAAAGCTGTGCCATGAATCAGTTTTCTCCCTCGTGTTGGTTTGCCTGCTGCGCGTAATCCCGCAGCTCCTCTGCATAACTTGTCTCTTCCGGCTCCGGCAGATCCAGAACCAGTTTGCGGCACTTTGGACAAGTCCAGGCGATCTTGTAGTTGCACCAGAAGGTGCCGTCTCCCCGGATGTAAAGGGGATCTTCAAAGAGCCGCAGCGCGCCCGGACGCTCCCGTACCAGGCGTACCGCGTCCCGGCCGCCGATGAGGTACCCTACTTCCATCTCCCCGCCGCACCAGGGGCAGGGAATGGGCTCCGGAGGAACCTCCCGCCGGGCCTTTTTCTCCTTGCGCTCTTCGTTCCAGGCCCGCAGATCATCCAACAGGCTCCCGGCATCCGGATCCTTTTCCCCTTCTTCCTCCCGGACGGCAGGGCGGCGCTTGCTGGGATCCATGTCCCAGGGGTCCTCGCTCTTGTTCCAAAAAGCCATGTCACTTCCGTCCTTTCGCCTGCTCCGCGTACCGCCGGAACTCGTCCCGGCATTCCTCCGAAGAGGGGCGTCCCTGACCGGTCATCTGGATGACCAGTCTGCCGCATGTGCTGCAATACCAGCAGCTCTTGTATTCTGTGGTGACACCCTCGTCGCTGACATACAGCTCCTTCCCGGCGGACAGCGCCCCCAGAATCGCCCCCGGCTTCCGGTCTACCCACCGGATGCTGTCCCCGGAGTACAGATATCCCAGTTCCATCTTTTCGCCGCACCAGGGGCAGGTCATAGACACGGCAGATGTTTCCTGCTGCGGGTCATTCCAAAAGGCCATGGTTCATTCCTCCCCCTTCTCCGTCGGAGTGGTCAGATCCGGCCACTGGCCGATTTTATCAAGGCCCGTGGTATCCACCACCAGCTTCCGGCACACCGGGCAGTGCCAGGCGGTCTTGTAGGTGTGCACGGAGCCGCCCTCATGGTCCAGCCGGAGCCAGCCTGCACCCCGGATCAGGTATTCCAGCATGCCGGGCTTCTCCTCTGAAAAGTAGACGGCGTCCCGGCCGCTGCTGAGATATCCGCGCACCATCTCCCCGCCGCACCAGGGACAATGCATGGGGGCGTTGGGCTCCTGCTGAGCGGTTTTGTTCCAAAAGGCCATGGCTCATTCCTCCTTGCCGCGTCCGGTCTGATCCACGTGCTCGTCAAAGGTCCTGCCGCTGCGCCGGGGCAGGAAGGAAATGGGCTCCGGGGTCTGCCGCCCGTGGTGATAACACCACAGCCACCGGAAGCACCAGATGAGCTTGCGCACAAGCAGCAGCAAGATGGCCGCCAGCAGCACATTAAGAAGCTCCATGATCCTCCTCCTGCTCATCCTCCACATCCTCATAGTCTACGGTGTACACCGGCCCGTGAAACTCCGGGCCGTCAGAGGGCGTATCTTCGCCCCGGCGGGACTTCCGCCGCCGCAGGAGCCAGATCACCAGGACGATCACCAGGATGGGCACCACCAGCCGCACCAGCAGCATCACCGCCCACACCAGCATCCGAAAAAGCCCCAGGGGCAGTCCGATCAGCCATCCCATACTGTCGCCTCCTTTGTGTATTCCAGCGCCTGGGCATAGTACCGTGCAAAGGCAGAGGGCACCGCGTGGGCCGCCAGGCCCTCTGCGTCCACCCACAAAAAGTCCTCCGGCCCGTCTCCCGTGACCTCCAGGCCGTAGCCGGTCATATGCCACTCCACATGGGTAAAGATATGCTTGGCCGTCAGGCGGCTGCGCCAGGCCCGGGGCGTCAGGCCCCAGGCGGAAACCGCTTCTCCGGCCTCCTGCTCAGCCAGGGAGCCTTCCACATTGGGGAACTCCCAAAGGCCCGCCAGCAGTCCCGTATCCGGGCGGCGCCGCAGGGCCACCTGCCCCCGGCGGAAGAGCAAAAATACGGCCTTCTCCTCCACCCGGCGTGCTTTCTTTCCGGTTTTTACCGGCAGTGACTCTGCCGTGCCCCGGAGGCGGCCCAGGCAAAATTCCGCCGCCGGACACTGCTCACATTTGGGGGCGCCATTGGGCACGCACACCGTGGCCCCCAGCTCCATGGTGGACTGGTTGAACACCCGGATGGCCGCCTCTTCGGTGGGCATCACGGCCTCCAGGGCTGCCTTCACCGCCCGTTTCGTTCTGGGCAGGGCAATATCCTCCCGGCAGTCCGTCACCCGGGACACCACCCGCAGCACGTTCCCGTCCACGGCAGCGGTCCGCAGTCCAAACGCCGCCGAGGCGATGGCCCCGGCGGTATACTCCCCGATGCCCGGCAGGGCCAGGAGGCCCTCATAGCTCTCCGGAAAGCCTCCCTGGGCCACCACCATCCCGGCAGATTTTTGCAAATTCCGGGCCCGGCTGTAATACCCCAGTCCCTCCCAGAGCTTCATCAGCTGCTCCTCCGGCGCCGCCGCCAGAGCTTCCACCGTGGGGAAGGCTGTGAGAAACCGGGCATAGTATCCCAGCACCGCCGCCACCCGGGTCTGCTGGAGCATGATCTCCGACACCCAGATGCGGTAAGGGTCCTGAGTACGGCGCCAGGGCAGATCCCGGGCATTGGCCTGGTACCAGGCGGGCAGCACTGCCGCCAGCCGTGCAAGACGCGTTCGTTTTTCCTGTTTCATGGTTTCCATGGGGCCTATTGTACCACAAAGGGACTGCCCTTCCCACCCCCCGACAGGATTTTTTTCAAAACCCCTTGACCTTCCACCGGATAGAAGGTATATCATCGTACCAGAGGTGAGAACAACGAAGATCAACGAAGTGGAAGCCCTGGTGGGCATCACCAAAAAGAATATCCGCTTTTATGAAGCGGAGGGCCTCCTCTCCCCCCGGCGCAACAGCCAGAACGGCTACCGGGACTACGGGGACGCGGAGGTGGACGCCTTGCGGCGCATCAAGCTGATGCGCAAGCTGGGCGTTCCTCTGGAGGAGATCCGGCAGATGCTCTCCGGGGCCCACACCGTGGCCGACGGCATGCGCCGCCATCTGGTGACGCTGGAGCGGGAGCGCAAGAACCTGGAGGAGTCCATGGCGTTGTGCCGCCGGCTCAAGGAGCGGGAGGAGCCTCTCTCCGCCCTGGATGCCCAGGCGCTGCTGGAGGAGATGTCCTCCATGGAGCACCAGGGCGCCACCTTCCCCAACCGCCAGGCGGGGGATGCCCGCCGGGTGCGGTATATTGCCCCCTGGGCCGTCACCGTCATCATGGTGGCCTTCATGGGCGGCCTCATTGCCCTGATGCTCTGGGGCTTTTCCGTAGATGCCGACCAGGCGCCGCCTCTGCCTTTGATCATCGTCCTGGTAGCCATTCCGGCGGTGGTGATCCTGGGTGTGGTTCTGGCTCTGGTGCAGCGGCTGCGGGAGATCGAGAAGGGAGAGATCGACGATGCCAAACAATACTAAGGGCCGCTCCGGCATCCGGGGCGCGGTGCTGGCGGCTGTGGGAACTGCCCTGGTGGTGCTGGTATTTGTGGGATCGCTGCTGTGGACCATGGTGGAGGAGGATCCTCTCCCTGCCGCCCTGGGCATCATGGCGGTATATGCCCTTTTCGGCGCAGCCGTGGTCATCGGGGTGGTGTATGCCCTGGTGCAGCGGCTGCAGGAGATCAAAGGAGGCGAAGCGGATGAAGCCCGCAAGTATTGAATCCCGCAAGGCCCGCAGGAAGCGGGAGGCCGTGCAGGGCGTGGTGTTCTTTGCCCTGCTCCAGATCGCCTGCGTTGCAGGCTTTGCGTCTTTGTGCTGGATCCCGAACCTGCCCAGGTGGGCGTTTTACCTGTTCGCGGCGCTGGCCGTGGCGTGTTTGCTTCCCCTGCCGGTAGCCGTAAAGGTGCTGCGGCAGAGGTTCAAAGAAATTGAAGGAGGAGAATTGGATGCTGCTGGTCAATATTGATTACATTATTGATTACATTCCCGGAAAAGAATTTGAGGTGCTGGGCATGGTGAAAGGCACCGTGGTACAGTCCAAAAACTTCGGCAAGGATTTCATGGCGGGCATGAAGACCCTGGTGGGCGGCGAGATCACCGGCTACACGGAGATGCTCAATGAGGCCCGCCAGATTGCCGTCAAGCGCATGGTGGATGAGGCGGAGCGCCTGGGCGCGGATGCCGTCATCAACATCCGCTACGGCTCCTCTTCCGTGATGCAGGGCGCCGCCGAGGTCATCGCCTACGGCACGGCGGTGAAGTACCGGTGATGCGGGTGACGTTCCTGGCCCACAGCGGCTTTGCGGTGGAACTGGAGCAAGTGTGCCTGCTCTTTGACTGGTGGAAAGGGGAGCTTCCTCCCCTGTCGGCGGATAAGCCTCTGCTGGTCTTTGCCAGCCACCGCCACGAGGATCATTTCAATCCCGCCGTCTTCTCCCTGGATGACGGCAGCCGCCCCGTCCGCTTCCTGCTGGGCCACGATATCCGCCTGACGGAGCGGAACCTCGCCCGCTGGCGCGTTTCGGCGGAGACGGCGGAAAAATGCCTGTCTCTGGGCGGCAACGACCGCACACAGCCCCTGCCCGGCATCGCCGTGGAGACGCTGCCCTCCACCGACGAGGGGGTGGCCTTTGTGGTGACGGCGGAGGGCCGCACCATCTACCACGCCGGTGACCTCCACTGGTGGCACTGGGAGGGGGAGGACAAGGCCTGGAACCGCAACATGGAAGTGAATTTCAAGCGGTATCTGGCCCCTCTGGAGGGCCGGACGCTGGATCTGGCCATGGTCCCTCTGGATCCCCGGCTGGAGGGCGCCGCCGACTGGGGTCTTACCTATTTCCTGGAGCATACGGATCCCCGCCGGGTACTGCCCATGCACCAGTGGGGGGATTTTGCCTTGACAGGGCGGTTCCTGGCCCGGCATCCCCAGTGGGCGGACCGGGTGGTCCCCATTACGGCGGAGGGCCAGCAATTTACATTCTGACGGGAGGAAGCCTATGAAAATCGACGGCAACGAATTGGCCATCCGGCAGGACCAGCTGGAGAAAGAGGGCCGCCATCAGGAATCCTGGGCGGTGAAGCAGGAGTTTTTGCGCCAGGTCCGGGAGGCGGGGGATCACTGCCCCTGCCAGGAAGCCTGTCCCCATCACGGCAACTGCTTTGAGTGCGTGACCCTCCACCGAGGCCACCGGGATCATCTGCCCATGTGCATGTGGGACATGGTCAACGAGCGGCTCCACCAGCTCTCCCGCCTGACGGAGGGCACCCTGCAAAGCTATGAGGAAGCCCTCAAAGGACCAAATGACAAATAAAAAACAGGACGCCGGTTGGCGTCCTGTTTTTTATTTTTATGATGGTTCTGTCAGCAGATAGGGCTGGTCGCTCTCCGCCGGGATCGCCGTCAGCTCAGGGATCAAAGCCGTGTCCTCCCCGGCAGCCTCTACCGCCGCCTCCAGAGCGGGGATGGAGCCTTCTGTGGTCTCCGTATAGATCCGGTCCACCAGGGGCGCGATCTCTGAGAGAACCAGTCCGGCAGTCTCATCCTGCCCCAGGGTGATGACGCTCTCCGACAGTTCCACGGACAGTTTCACATCGGGATACGCTGCCAGCGCCGTATCCATGGCCATGAGGAACGCCCGGATGCTCTCCTGCATCCCGGCCCCGGGATAGGCGATCTTGTTGAGCTTGCCCTCCGTGGGGAAGCTCACATCCGTCAGCAAGATCTCGTCAAAGCCCATGGAGGCGCACTCTTTCACCAGGCCGCCCAGATACTCCTGGGTACCGGACTTGGACGGATCCAGCCAGTTGAGGTTGTTGCCGTCGTAGAAAATATAGCCGCCGGTGTTCTTGAGGCCCATGCCCTCCACGTCGGCCCGGGCGGCCCGGGGATCCAGCAGGCAGCTGATCCTGGCCACGGTGTAGCAGTCCTCGCTGCCGGTCAGGGTGGAAAGCGCCGCGGCGGTGTCCGCCTGCGTCTGGATGGAGGCACTGGCCTGGGGCATGGCGCTGTCATAGTAGACATATCCCTCACTGTCCTTGAGGGTCACCACCACGCCGTCGCCTCCGGCGGTCAGGGCCGCCTGGGCGTCTGCCGCCGTCAGCGGCGCCTGGGCAAGCGCGTGGAGCTTTACGCCGGTAAGGGCGGGCGTGTCGATGGTGAGCTCCACATCCTCCGTCTCATCCGGCTCCGTTTCCTCCTGCTGGGTCTGACTGCCCGGCAGCTGCAGATGAGGTGTGCCGCTGGCATCATAGACCACAAACTGCTGGATGAAAATGAACACGGCGGAGGCCAGGATGATCAGCACCAGCACCACCGCCAGCGCGATCTTCCCCTTGGGCGTCCGCCCCCGGTATGTGTGGTATCCTCTGGCTCCCGCCATGCTCTTTCACCTCACTGGAATACGCGTAAACACTGGAACTCTCTCAGCCCTCGATGGCCATGATCTTGTCCACACGGCGGGCGTGGCGGCCTCCCTCAAACTCCGTGGAGAGGAAGACCTCCACCATGCGCTCGGCCATGTTCTTGCCGGTAAAGCCGGCGCCGATGGCCATCATGTTGGCGTCGTTGTGGCGGCGGGTCATCTCCGCCTGCAGGCAGTCGGCGCAGTGAGCGCAGCGGATGCCCTTGACCTTGTTGGCGGCGATGGAAATGCCGATACCGGTGGTGCAGATGACGATGCCCCGGTCACACTTGCCCTCCGCCACGGCACGGGCAGCCGCCTCACCGAAGTCGGGATAGTCGCAGCTCTCCTTGGAGTAGCAGCCGAAATCCTCGTAGGTATGGCCGAGTCTTTCCAGTACGGTCTTGACAAACTCCTTGAGCTCATAGCCGCCGTGATCACAGCCCAGTGCGATTTTCATGATGAACGTCCCCCTTGTTTGAAATTTCGGTTTTATTGTACCCCCCGCAGGGGGAAAAATCAATCACAGTTCATGCCATACCGGCTTCCTGGCCGTGAAGGTGCAAAAGCGCCGGAAGCCGCACGCACGCAGCAGCGCCTGCCCCTCCCGAATGGCGCAGCCGACGCCGGATACCTGATGGGCGTCGGAGCCCAGGGTGATGATTTCACCGCCCAGGGAGCGGTACATGCGCAGCCACTTCTCATCCGGCAGCGGCGTATGGCCATGGTTGGTGTTGACCTCGATCCCCAGGCCCTGTTCCACCACCAGCCGCAAAATGCGCTCCATCTCTTCTTCAAAGCCGTCAAAGGTCAGATGAAAGCCCCGGCGCTCGTTGAGGTACCGCAGGGGCAGCGTCAGATGGCCCACCACCTGGAACTTTCCCCATCGGACCATCTGCTCCACCTGCTTCAGATAATCCCGCAGCCCCTCCCGGGCCTGCGTCTCATCCCCAGGTGCGAAAAAAGACAAATTGCAGTCCGCCGGAGGGGGCAAACTGTGAATGGAACCGATGATAAAATCCAGCTCCGGTGCACGCGCCAGCTGCCGCTCCGCCCACGCGAAATTCCAGGGAGCATCCCCCAATTCCATCCCCAGGCGCAGCCCAATCCGTCCGCCTGCGGCAGCTTTGGCCTCTGCAAAGGATCGCGCCTGGTCTGACCAGTCGTGATCTTGCGTCTTTGGAACGGTACAGTTCCACTCCAGGGGCTCCACATGGTCCGTGAAGCAGATCTCATCCATTCCTGCCGCAGCAGCTGCCAGAGCCATCTCCGTCATGGAGTTTCGGGCATCCGGCGAACAGAGGCTATGGGTGTGGTAATCCGCAAGGTACATGCCGTTCCTCACTTCTTAAACTTCTTGAAAAACTTCTTGCGCTCTTCGTAGTTGTTCTCGCCCACGCTCTCGGCAAACTTTTTCAGGGCTTCCTTCTGCTCCTTGTTGAGGTTGCGGGGCGTCTCGATATAGACGGTGACGTACTGGTCGCCGCGGCCCCGGCCGTTGAGGGAAGGGATGCCCTTGCCCTTGAGGCGGAAGGTGGTGCCGGACTGGGTTCCCTCCGGCAGGGTGTACTTCACCTTACCGTCGATGGTGGGGATCTCCAGCTCCGCGCCCAGAACCGCCTGGGCGAAGGTGATGGGCGCCTCGCACAAGACGCTGGTGCCCTCCCGGCGGAAGAGCTCATGGGGCCGCACGGAGATGGTGATCAGCAGATCGCCGGCGGGGCCGCCGTTCTTGCCGGCGTTGCCCTGGCCCCGGATGGAGATGGTCTGCCCGTTGTCGATGCCGGCGGGGATACTGGCCTGGATGGTCTTGCGGCGTCGGATGAAGCCGGTGCCCCGGCAGTCCTTGCAGGGCTGATGGATGATCCGGCCCTTGCCGCCGCACTTGGAGCAGGGGGCGGAGGTGGCAAAGACGCCCATGGGAGTCTGCCGCCGCACCTGGACGGTGCCGGTGCCGTGGCAGTCGGGGCAAACCTCCGGCGAGGTGCCGGGGGCACAGCCGTTGCCATGGCAGGTATCGCAGGTCTCCATGCGCTCCACGGTGACCGCCTTTTCGCAGCCGAAGGCCGCCTCCTCAAAGCTGATGGTCACGGACATGCGGATACTCTCACCCCGCTGGGGCGCATTGGGGTTGGTGCGCCGTCCGCCGCCAAAGCCGCCGCCGAAGAAGCTGCCGAAGATGTCCCCCAGGTCGCCGAAGTCGAAGCCGCCGTCGAACCCGGCCCCGCCGGCGCCGAAGTTGGGATCCACACCGGCGTGGCCGTACTGGTCGTAGCGGGCCCGCTTGTTGGAATCAGAGAGAACCTCATAGGCCTCATTGACCTCCTTGAACTTCTCCTCTGCCTCCTTGTCCCCGGGGTTCAGGTCCGGATGGTACTTCCGGGCCATTTTCTTATATGCTTTTTTGATCTCATCCTCCGAGGCGCCCCGGCTGACGCCCAGCACCTCGTAATAATCACGTTTCTGTTCTGCCATAATGATCTCCTATCGCTTGGAAAATTGGAAATCCGGAACGAACAGCCCCAGAGGGGACTTTCCGTTCCCGGTTCCCAATTCCCCGTAAAACGCCCCCAATGGGGCGGGGCAAAGCGCCCCGTCCCATTGGATGCACACCATTTACTGCTTGTTCTTATCGTCGTCGTCGACCACTTTGTAGTCGGCGTCGTAGTACTGGCCCTGGGTGCCTGCGTCGGTGCCGCTCTGGCCGCCGGCCTGAGCGCCCTGGGGGTTGGCCTGCTGATAGAGCTTCTCGCTGACCGCGTAGAAGGCCTGGGTCAGCTCGTCGGTTGCGGCCTTGATGGCGGCGGTATCCTGGCCCTTCAGGGTCTCCTTGAGCTTGTCGATACCAGCCTGGACCTTGTTCTTGTCATCAGCGGGGATCTTGTCGCCCATCTCAGAGAGGGTCTTCTCGCTCTGGTAGACCATCTGGTCGGCCTGGTTGCGGACCTCCACCTCTTCCTTGAGCTTCTTGTCCTGGGCGGCATACTGCTCGGCTTCCTTCACGGCCTTCTCGATGTCCTCCTTGGACATGTTGGAGGAGGAGGTGATGGTGATGTGCTGCTCCTTGCCGGTGCCCAGATCCTTGGCGGAGACGTTGACGATGCCGTTGGCATCGATATCGAAGGTCACCTCGATCTGAGGCACACCGCGGCGGGCCGGGGCGATGCCGTCCAGATGGAAGCGGCCCAGAGACTTGTTGGCAGCGGCCATCTCACGCTCGCCCTGGAGGACGTTGACCTCCACGCTGGTCTGGTTATCTGCGGCGGTGGAGAAGATCTGGCTCTTCTTCACAGGGATGGTGGTGTTGCGGTCAATGAGCTTGGTGAACACACCGCCCATGGTCTCGATGCCCAGAGACAGCGGGGTGACGTCCAGCAGCAGCAATCCCTTGACGTCGCCGGTGAGGACGCCGGCCTGGAGGGCAGCGCCCATGGCCACGCACTCATCGGGGTTGATGCCCTTGAAGGGCTCGTTGCCGGTGAAGTTCTTCACAGCCTCCTGCACGGCGGGGATCCGGCTGGAGCCGCCCACCAGCAGCACCTTGCTGAGGTCGCTGGGCTGCAGGCCCGCGTCGGACATGGCCTGGCGCACGGGGCCCATGGTGGCATCCACCAGATGGGCGGTGAGCTCGTTGAACTTGGCCCGGGTGAGGGTCACGTCCAGGTGCTTGGGGCCGTTGGCGTCGGCGGTGATATAGGGCAGGTTGATGTTGGAGGTGGTGACGCCGGAGAGCTCGATCTTGGCCTTCTCGGCGGCCTCCTTCAGCCGCTGCATGGCCACCCGGTCGTTAGACAGGTCCACGCCGTCGGTGCGCTTGAACTCGCTCACCAGGTACTTCATGATGCACTCGTCGAAGTCGTCGCCGCCCAGGCGGTTGTTGCCGGCGGTGGCCAGAACCTCGATGACGCCGTCATCGATATCCAGGATGGAGACATCGAAGGTGCCGCCGCCCAGGTCGTAAACCATGATCTTCTGGGACTGCTCCTTATCCACGCCGTAGGCCAGGGCCGCGGCGGTGGGCTCGTTGATGATCCGCTTGACATCCAGGCCCGCGATCTTGCCGGCGTCCTTGGTGGCCTGGCGCTGGGAGTCGGTGAAGTAAGCGGGAACGGTGATGACGGCCTCGGAGACGGGGCTGCCCAGATAGGCCTCAGCGTCCGCCTTGAGCTTCTGCAGGATCATGGCGCTGATCTCCTGGGGGGTGTAGGACTTGCCGTCCACGGTGACCTTGTAGTCGGAGCCCATCTCACGCTTGATGGAAGAAATGGTGCGGTCGGGGTTGGTGATGGCCTGGCGCTTTGCCACCTGGCCCACCATACGCTCGCCGGTCTTGGAAAATGCCACCACAGACGGGGTGGTGCGGTTTCCCTCGGCGTTGGGGATGACGACGGCTTCGCCGCCCTCCATCACTGCCACGCAAGAGTTTGTAGTACCCAAATCGATGCCGATTACCTTAGACATAATGATTGCCTCCAAATTATCTGAATTTTTATTGTTTGCTAGTTAGTATTTTCTTGGCATAACCGTCATGGTGATCAAATAGGCCGGAAGTCCGATGCCCAGCAGGGTAAGTGCGATCCAGGCAGCCCGTATCCGCATGCGGTCCCAGCCAAAAAACGCTGCGATTCCGGCACAGACGCCGGCTATAACTCCATTTTGCGGATCACGGTACAGACTCTTTCCCATTTTTTCACCCTCCCCTTCAGTTTGCCACCTGGACGATGGCGTGGCGGATGACCTTGTCACCCAGCATGAACCCGGTCTGGAACACCTGGGCCACCACATTCTCCCCGAAGTCCTCGCTGTCCACATGCATGACGGCGTTGTGCTTCTCCGGATCAAACTGGGCGCCCAGCGCCTCAATCTCGGTGACGCCCTCCTTGGTCAGCAGATCCTTGAACTGCTGAAAGATCATCTCCAATCCCTTTCTGTGGGGGGCCTCCGGATCCTCCCCGGCGCAGGCGGCCACCGCCCGCTCCAGATTGTCGTACACCCCCAGGAACGCCTTGATGGTGTCGGCCTTGGCATCCTGGTACAGGTTGTCCTTTTCCTTGGCAGTGCGCTTGCGGTAGTTGTCATACTCCGCCGTCAGCCGGACGAACTGATCCTTCACGGACTCCAGCTGCTTGGCGGCCATCTCCGCCGCCTCCATCTGCTCACGGGTCAAGGTGTAGGTCTTTTCCTTTTTCTTCTTTCCCTTGCCGCCCTTCTCTTCCGGTTCCGGCTTCGCCTCTTCCTGGGCGGGCTGCTCCTGGGGAGCCTCCTGCTCCGGCTGCGCCTCCTCCGGTTCCGGGTGCTTGGTTTCCTCGCTCATTGCTCTTGTTCCTCCTTCGGGGGTAATTCCTGTTTTCCGAACAGCCGCGTCAGGCCCTCGGCAAAGCCGGTGAGCCGTGCGGCCACTGTGGCATAATCCATGCGGGTGGGGCCCACCACGCCGATGAGGCCCCGCATGTCGTCTCCGATATCATAGCTGGCCACCACTACGCTGGCATCCTTCAAAGCCTCGCTGACGTTCTCCGGCCCGATGAGGATCTTCATGGGCCCCTCGTCCGGCATGGGGAGGTTCTCCTTGCTGTCGGTGAGGAAGCTCATGAGCTCGTGGGCCTTGTCGGCGTCCCGAAATTCCGGCAGCTTCAAAAGCTCCTTGGCGCCGGAGGTGAACACCTCCCGCTGCCCGGCCTCCTCCAGCACATCACCGGCGTAGGCCACGGTCTGGCTCAGCAGCAAAAACAGCTGCGGCGTCACCTGGTCCGCCAGGGTCATGAGCCGTTGATTCATCTCATCTGTGGAGACGCCTGTAAAGTGGGTGTTCAGCAGGCTCACCAGATTGGGGATCTGCTCCGGATCCACCCGCAGCTGCAGCCGCAGCAGCTGGCTTTTTACCCGGTTATCCCCCATCATCATCACCACGATGCAGCTGCGCTCATCCACCGGCAGCAGATCAAAGCGCCGGGCCGTGATGGAGTGCTTTCCTGCGGCAGCCACATAGGCGGGATAATTGACAAAGGCGGATACCGCCCGCCCCGCCTGGGAGATCACCCGGTCCAGCTCCTCCATCTTCATATGGAGAGAGGGGTTGATCCGCTCCGTCACCGCGATGGAGAGCCGCTGGCGCTCCATCAGCTCGTTGACGTACAGCCGGTAGCCCTTGGGGGACGGAACCCGGCCCGCCGAAGTGTGGGGCTGTTCCAGATAACCAAGCTCCACCAGGTCGGAAAGCTCATTGCGGATGGTGGCAGAAGAAACGCTGCCGCCCATTTCCGCGGCAATGGCTTTGGAGCCTACCGGCTCGGCGGTGCGGATGTAATCCTCCACCACCACTTTCAGTATTTGCTTTTTCCGGTCGGTCAGATCCAAGAAAAGCACCTCTTCTGTGGGATTTCGCAGTTTTAGCACTCGCTATCCCTGAGTGCTAAAGTGAGTTTACCACCGGTGCAAACCATTGTCAATGGATGGATATAAACAATTTGTAAATAAAAAGCGGCAGTTTTTTGAACTTTGCCGGATAGGCTCCCTGTTGGGGTTTTGACCGTCTTTCAACGCAAAAAAGGGACCATCCCGAGGATGGTCCCTTTCCAATCAAAGCAGGTCTGCCGCCCGGCGGACTTTCCCCACCAGGTACAGCGAGCCCAGGGCGCACACTGCCCCGTCGGCTCCCGCCGCCTCGGCGGCCGCCTGAAGCCCCGCCGCCACACCGGCACAGGGCACTGCGGGGACACCGTACCGGTTCACCAGGGCCGCCAGCTCCTCCGCCGGCATGGCCCGGGGGCTCTCCGGCCGGACGGTGAACACCTGCCCGGCAATGGGGGCCAGCAGTTTCAGCATGTCTTCCACGTCCTTGTCCGCCATGACACCCATGAGGATGGTGAGCTTTTTCCCGGGGAACAGCGCCCGGAGGCTCTCCACCGTGGCGGCCATGCCGTGGGCATTGTGGGCCCCGTCCCGGAGGATCACCGGGCCCGCCCGGCGCACAACCTCCAGCCGTCCCGGCCAACAGACGGAAGCGAGGCTCTGCTCCAGGGCCCGGCGGGAGATCTCCCAGCCCCGTTTTTCCAGCACTTCTACCGTGGTGACGGCCACGGCGGCGTTTTTGGCCTGATAGAGCCCCACCAGAGGCACATGGAGGGCTCCATAAGGGGCAAACTCCAGATCTGTGCCGTCCAGGCCGGTGCCCACGACCCGCAAGCGGGAAAAATCAACTTCCGTCAGCTGCGCCCCCTGCTCCCGGCACCGCTCCCGAATGACGGCATCCGCCTCCGGGCAGCCGCCAAAGCTCACCACAGCCCCGCCGGGCTTAATGATCCCCGCCTTGGCTGCGGCGATATCCCCCAGGGTGGGGCCCAGGATAGCGGCGTGGTCCATGCCCATGGCGGTGATCACCGCCGCCTCCGGCACATCGATGACGTTGGAGGCGTCCAGGGCGCCTCCCAGGCCCACCTCCAGCACCACGATATCGCAGCGGCAGCGCCGGAAATACAGCATGGCCACCGCCGTGATGAGCTCAAATTCCGTGGGGTGGTCCTCCATGGCCTCCGCCGCAGGGCGGGCCAGCTCCGTCAGCTCCCCCAGGGTCTCCGGGGGGATCAGCTTTCCATCCACCTGGATGCGCTCCCGAAAGTCCTCCAGAAAGGGAGAGGTGCACAGGCCCACCCGGTACCCGGCGCACCGCAGGACGGAGGCCAGATACGCGCAGACGCTGCCCTTTCCGTTGGTACCCGCCACATGGACGAACTTCAGCTCCTTCTGGGGATCCCCCAGGGCGTGCAGCAGGGTACGGATACGCTCCAGCCCAGGGGCGTGGGCCTGCCACTGAAAGGTATCGATATAGGCAACGGCCTCCTGACCGGTCATGGGCCTCCCCCCTCTCACGCCCGGCGCACCGCCACCTGGCGGCGCAGCAGCTTCACCATGGGCATCGACACCATCGCTACCAGCACCGCGGTGATGACACCTACTGCCAGCCGCAGCGCCAGATTTCCCAGCACATAACCAGGGAAATAGTAGCCGTAGAGCACGCTGTCTGCCCACAATATCAGAGAATTGACCAAGGTGGTCACCAACGCGGCCCCCACGCCCACCGCATAGCACACTGCCGTCCGTTCCTCCAGACGCCGTCCGGTACGGGCCAGGCGGGATGCCGCCAAGCCGATGAGAAGGCCCCGCAGCACCGGCGGGATCACCCACAGCAGCGTGGTGGCGGTAAAGCCATAGGAGAGCAGCTGCTTGAGAAACTCTCCGATGGCGGCGGCAGCCACCGCCTCCACCGGGCCCGCCAGCATGGCCAGCACCGTCACCGGCAGGGAACCGAAGGACAGCTTCAACGTCCCGATCTCAATGGCCATCCGGGCCAGGGGCAGGTACAGCGCCGCCATCACCGCTACCCGGCACATGGCGTAGACACTGGCGCCCCGGGGGGAAAGCCGGGGCTGGTCGTGTTTGTGCATAAAAAATACCTCCTTCTGTTTTGGCAGTCCGTAACCGGAAATGCCGCACAGAGGAAGGCTTCCACAATTCCCATATGCGGCAGCGGGATGCGGAACACACACTGCAGGCGCTCGCTCGCCCTTTCGTCCGGAAAACAACTCCCCGTTTTTCCGGCACTCTTTCACACGTGTGTTCCTACTCTGCCTGAACAGCACCCATTATAGCCCCTGCACAGAAAAACGCAAGTGGCACTTCTCACAAGAATCGCCAAAATCCGGCTCTTTTCCACTTGCAGCTCCCGCCATGTGGAAAAATCTTCAGTGGAAAGGGCAAAAAACCACCGCCCCGGAAAAATTTCCGGGGCGGTGTAAATGAAAATGAGGTAAAGATTACTTGTCCTCGGCGGGAGCGGCAGCAGCAGCGGCCTTGGCGGCAGCGGCCTTCTCGGCCTGAGCCTTCTTGATGGCCTTGTACTTCTCCTTCTCCTCGGCGGTGGCAATGGGGAGGATGGCATCCCGGGGGCAGACCTTGGTGCACATCTTGCAATTCACGCACTTTTCGTAGTCGATGACGGCCACGCCGTTGACCACATGGATGGCGTCCTTCTTGCACTCCTTCT
>NZ_DAWBAJ010000002.1:0-2944 GCF_052306735.1 Dysosmobacter sp.
TATTCCTGCTGGATCTGGGCTACGATGGACCAGCCGCCGCCAAAGGTGTAAAAGCCAATTTTAAAAAAATACAAAAACAGTTCCAATGCCCGGCTGCATTGGGAAGGGGACCGCTGCGCCTCAGATTCCACGGGTATGCCTCCTCAATGGCTTTTCTTAAAGGTGAGATACCCCTCTAAGATCAGAGAGGCCGCCACAGCGTCCACTACCTTCTTCCGCTGTTTGGCGTTCTTGCCGCTGTTGAAGAGGATGTTGCGGGCGTCGATGGTGGTGCGGCGCTCATCCCAGAGGACCACCGGCAGGGCCGTGGCCTCCTCCAGCAGCGCTTTCATGGCCTTTGCCTTCTCGGAGCGAGGCCCAAGAGTGCCATCCATGTTCACGGGATGTCCCAGGACCAGTTCCTCCGCGCCGTGTTCCTTGGCTAAAAGTGTTACCTGTTCCACCACGACCTCCTGCCGACGGCTGTTGATCACGGTGGTAAAACCGGCCAGCAGGCCGGTGGGGTCGGAAATGGCGATGCCGGTATGGGCGTCGCCGTAGTCGATTGCCATAATGCGCATAGTGCAACTCCTTATGATAGGGGGATGAATTGTTCATCCACAGGATAGGACTGAGTGTCCGAATAGTGCCACCACTCGGCGGAATAGGGGCGGAATCCCGCAGCCGTCATGGCGCTTTCCAACAGGCGGGCGTTTGCGGCGGCAGTATCTCCGACGTCACTGTAATCCCGGTCTGCCAGAGCGGTGAAATCGTCGAAGTCTGTGGGCATTTCCATGGGCTGCCCATCAGCGGTGACCAGCGTCACATCGACGGTGTTCCCCCGGCTGTGAGAGGAAAAGCCCTTTTCCGGGTTTGCCACATAAGCGGGGTCCGGACAGATCTCCCAGAGCCGGAACTGCGCGGAAGCAGGGCGGAAGGCGTCCCAGATCAGCAGGGAACAGCCGCTTTCCGCAACGGTCTCCTGTGCCGCCGCCAGCTTCTGCACCGTACCGTACCGCAGGTAGGCGTCTGAAAAATTATAGATGGCCTGTCCGGTGAAGTTGTTGTCGGCGGCGTAGCGCAGGTCTGTGTATATATCAGGGATCCAGTCCGCCACACGGACAAAGTCCTCCGGTGCGGGGATCGACTCTGTTACCTCGGCAGGCTCGGAGCCCTCGTCCGGCTCCGCCTCGGCGCCGTCTCCTGACGCGGCGGGCGCGGGGAGCGGGTCGGCCGGTGCTTCCAGAGACGGTTCCGGCGTTGACGGCATGGGAGATTCCTGAAAAGCGCCGCAGCCAACAAGCCAGCATAGGAGGGACAAACTGAGGGGCAACCAATGCCGATGCACCTGCTTCACCGCCCTTTCACACATTTTTTACATGGTATCATACCGCCCCTGCGGATGCAAGCCGGAATCTTACAGAAATTATCGAACATCTGTTTTTCTTGTTGCGGTTTGGCGGCAAGTTTGCTATACTATTTTTAATTGAGAAGAAAAGAGGGACACTGTGCGGATCTTAGGCATCGACCCCGGCTACGCCACCATCGGCTTTGGGCTGATCGAAGGGGAGCGGGCACAATACAGAATGGTGACCTATGGGGCCATCACCACCCCGGCGGGGCTGCCTCTGTCCAAACGGCTCTACCAGATCGACCGGGACATGGAGGAGCTTATCGGCCAGCTGAAGCCGGATGTGATCTCCGTGGAGGAGCTGTTCTTCAACACGAATATCACCACCGGCATCGCCGTGGCCCATGGCCGTGGGGTGCTGCTGTGCGCCGCGGAGCGGTGCGGCATCCCGCTGTTTGAGTACACGCCGGGGCAGGTGAAGATGGCCGTCACCGGCTACGGCAAGGCGGAGAAGCGGCAGGTCATGGATATGACCAAGCGGCTGCTGAAATTGGCGAAAACACCCCGGCCCGATGACGCCGCCGATGCGCTGGCGCTGGCGTTATGCCACGCAAGGAGTTCTACTTCACGGCTCCCGCAGATCAAGCCGGAGAAGGAAACTGTATAAGGAGAAAACCGTATGTTTTACTATCTGGACGGCACCGTGGCGGAGATCCTGCCGGGGCTGGCCGTCATCGACTGCGGCGGCGTGGGATACGCCTGCATGACCACCAATAACACCCTCTCCCAGCTGAAAAAGGGGGAAAAGAAGAAGCTCTACACCTACCTGAACGTGGGAGAGAGCATCTTTGATCTCTACGGCTTTGCCACCCAGAACGAGCTGAACAGCTTCAAGCTGCTGCTGGGGGTATCCGGCGTGGGACCCAAGGCGGCGCTGGCCATCCTTTCCGCCAACACGCCGGAGGGGCTGGCCATGGCCATCGTCACGGAGGACGCCAAGTCCCTGACGGCGGCCCAAGGCATCGGCAAAAAGATCGCCCAGCGGATCATTTTGGAATTGAAGGACAAAATGGCGAAGGAGACCGCCTCCGGACTGGATTTCTCCGGCGGAAAGGGCGCGGCGGTCCCCGCCGTGTTTACCAGTAAGGCCACCGAGGCTGCCGCGGCGCTGGCGGTGCTGGGCTATTCCACGCAAGAGGTGCAGATGGCCCTCAAGGGCGTGGATGTGGAGAATCTGCCGTTGGAGGAGATCATCCGCCAGAGCCTGAAGAAAATGGTGAAGTGATAGGGAAGTGAAGCTGTGAGCATCGACTTTGGAAATGATATTTACGAGGAGCCTATCGTGGCCAAGACCTTTCTGGCGGAGGACGCCCAGGAATCCTCTCTGCGACCCAAGACCCTGGCGGAGTACATCGGTCAGGAAAAGGCCAAGGAGAATCTGAGCATCTTCATTCAGGCCGCCCGGAAGCGGCAGGAATCTTTGGACCACGTTCTGCTCCACGGCCCTCCGGGACTGGGCAAGACCACGCTGGCGGGCATCATCGCTCAGGAGATGGGGGTCAACATCCGCATCACCTCCGGCCCGGCCATTGAAAAGCCCGGCGATCTGGCGGC
>NZ_DAWBAJ010000002.1:2954-3474 GCF_052306735.1 Dysosmobacter sp.
CCTCTTTGTGGACGAGATCCACCGGCTGAACCGCTCCGTGGAGGAAATTCTGTACCCCGCCATGGAGGACTACGCTCTGGATATTATCGTAGGCAAGGGGCCGTCGGCCAACTCCATCCGGCTGGATCTGCCTCATTTCACCCTGATCGGCGCCACCACCCGGGCCGGACAGCTCTCGGCCCCGCTGCGGGACCGCTTCGGCGTAACGCTGCGGCTGGAGCTGTATACCCCGGAGGAACTGTCGAAAATCGTCACCCGCTCCGCCGGAATTCTGAACTGTGATATTGTACCGGAGGGCGCCTACGAGATCGCCCGCCGCAGCCGGGGGACGCCCCGGATCGCCAACCGGATGCTCCGCCGTGTGCGGGACTTCGCGGACGTGAAGGCCGACGGCGTCATTACCAAGCAGGTGGCGGACGAGGCCCTCTGTGCCCTGGAGATCGACTATCTGGGGCTGGACCCGGTGGACCGGCGGATGATGGCGGCCATCATCGAAAACTACAACGGCGGCCCCGTGGGG
>NZ_DAWBAJ010000002.1:3484-10982 GCF_052306735.1 Dysosmobacter sp.
GGGCTGGAGACTCGGGCGGCCACCATCGGAGAGGAGTCCGTGACGCTGGAGGACGTTTACGAGCCGTACCTCATGCAGTTGGGGTTCCTGACCCGCACTCCCCGGGGGCGGTGTGTGACGCAAAAGGCGTATCAGCACCTCCATAAGCCCATTCCCGGCGGCGCTGCAGAGGGTCCGCTGATGGATCAATTGACCTTTTAAAAGCGTCGTTGTGGGAGAGAAAACTTAAAGCAAACGATTTTCTCCATAATTTCACTAAAAATTTTCTGATTTATTCACGAGAATTTTATATTTTGCTTGACATTTCGGCTACAAGATAGGTATAATACGTTATGTGCAAAGTTCCAAATGAAAAATTGAATTTCCCGGAAGCATTGACCGATGAGGAGCTGTGCCGTCTGGTTGCCGAAGGCAATCGTCAGGCGGAGGAGATTTTAGCCGCCCGGTATATCCGGTTGGTTCGCACCTGTGCCCGCCCGTATTTTCTGGCAGGCGGTGACAGTGAGGACCTGACACAGGAGGGAATGCTGGGGCTCATCAAGGCTGTGCGGGAATTCAATGGCAACAAGGATGCCTCATTCCGAACCTTTGCTGAGATCTGCATACGAAGCCGACTGTATTCCGCTCTGCGTTCCGCGGGACGGGAGAAGCATCAGGTGCTGAACCAGTCGGTCTCATTGGATACTCCCGACTTTGACAGCAATTCCTACACCTCTGGCACCAATCATCTGGCGCAGCGCGACCCTGAAGATGACCTTATTGACAGGGAACATACGGCAGCCCTCTTATCCGGTGTCCGGAAACAGTTGTCCGAATTTGAAGCGAAGATCCTGGGGTACTATTTAGACGGACTTTCCTGCAGAGAAATCGCCTTGGAAGTGGGCAAAAGCGCGAAGTCCGTGGACAACGCTGTGCAGCGTATCCGGCGCAAGGTGGCACAGCAAATTCTTTCCGGCGAATTCAGCTCACGCTGAACGCAATATATTTTTCTTTTCAAAGAGAGGGTAAAATCATGTACGAAGACAAGACCTTAGTGTGCAAAGAGTGTGGCCAGGAGTTCGTGTTCACCGCCGGTGAGCAGGAGTTCTACGCTGAGCGCGGCTTCCAGAACGAGCCCCAGCGCTGCAAGGCCTGCCGTGATGCTCGCAAGAACGCCGCCCGCGGCCCCCGCGAGTATTTCACCGCTGTGTGCGCTGCCTGCGGCGGCGAGGCTCGCGTTCCCTTCGAGCCCAAGTCCGACCGTCCGGTCTACTGCAGCGAGTGCTTTGCCAAGATGCGCGATCAGCAGAGATAACAAGCCGTCTTCGGTTTTTATAAATGCGATCCAGAAGGACGTCCGCAAATGCGGGCGTCCTTTTCGTTGCTCCGGCAGGGAAAATTTGACGCCCGCGTTGTAATTTTTCCCGCCTTGCGGTATAATTCCCATGTATGCAAACACGCCGCCTGCGCGGCAGGAATAAGGAGCGATCCCATGAAGTTTGAGGAATATCTGGAGGGCCTGCGGGGCAAGTCCGTGGCCGTCATCGGCCTGGGGGTGTCCAACCGCCCTCTGATGGAGCTGCTGCTGTCCCACGGCGCCCATGTCATCGCCTGCGACAAGAAGACGGAGCTGGGGGAGTACGGGGAATCCCTGAAACAGCGGGGCTGTACGCTGAAGCTGGGGGAGGACTATCTCACCGGTATCCATGCCGACGTGATCTTCCGCACCCCGGGCCTGCGGCCCGACGCCCCGGGCATCGCCCAGGCGGTGGCGGAGGGGGCCGTCCTCACCAGCGAGATGGAGGCCTTTTTCGACGTGTGCCCCTGTGAGGAGATCGCCGTCACCGGCAGCGACGGCAAAACCACCACCACCACCATCATCGCCCGGCTGCTGGAAGCGGCGGGCCGCACCGTCCATCTGGGCGGCAACATCGGCCACCCGCTGCTCTCCGAGACGCCCACCATCGCCCCGGAGGATCTGGCAGTGCTGGAGCTGAGCTCCTTCCAGCTGATGACCATGACCAAAAGCCCTCACATCGCGGTCATCACCAATCTCTCTCCCAACCACCTGGACGTCCACAAGGACTACGCGGAGTATATTGCTGCAAAGGAAAATATCTTTACACATCAGACCGCCCGGGATATTGCCATCTTCAATGCCGACAACGCCGATACCATGGCCTGCGCCGCCAAGGCCAAGGGCCGGGTGCGCCTGTTCTCCCGGCAGCGGGAGGTGGCGGACGGCGTGTTCCTCCGGGGGGAGGACATCGTGGCCCGGAATGAAGACGGCGAGCGGGTGGTGATGTCCGTTTCCGACATCCGGCTGCCCGGCGTCCACAACGTGGAGAACTACCTGGCGGCCATCGCCGCTGTGGACGGCCTGGTACCCGACGGCATGATCCGGGACTTTGCCCGCTCTTTCGGCGGCGTGGAGCACCGCATCGAGCTCTTCCGCACCCGCCGGGGCGTGAAGTGGTACAACGACTCCATCGCCTCCAGCCCCAGCCGCACCATCGCCGGGCTCAAGAGCTTCCCGGAGAAGGTGATCCTCATTGCCGGCGGCAAGGACAAGGGCATCTCCTACGCCCCCCTGGGAAGCGTGGTCAATGAGCACGTGAAGCTGCTGATCCTCTGCGGCGCCACGGCGGGGGTTATCCGCCAGGCGGTGGAGGGCGCGGAGAACTACGATGGGCTGGAGATCGTGGACGTTGCCGACTATCCCGCCGCCGTAAACCTGGCGGCGAGCCGGGCCAAAGCGGGGGACGTGGTGATCTTGTCCCCGGCCAGTACCTCCTTTGACCGCTTTGCCAACTTCATGGAGCGGGGCGAGACCTTCAAGACCCTGGTGAACGCCCTGCCGGAATAAGGCAAAATACGGCCAACCCCCGCCCGCATAGGATAGCGGGAGGGAGGTGCAGCCCATGAAAGGCCGATTTTTGTTCCGTTTTCGCCGCCGGGGCTACGCCGTGGGCCGGCTGATCGCGCTGTTTTTATCGGTGACGCTGCTGGTGGTGGGCCTGACGGCGGCTGTCCGTCTGCGTCCGCTGCTGGAACAGCTGGCGGTGGCCCGGGTGTCCAACTCCGTCACCGGCGTGGTGTCCCAGGCGGTGTACGAGGCGGTGGAGTCCGGAGAGATCCGCTATGACGAGCTGGTGTCCTTTGAAAAGGACAACGAGGGCAAGATCACGGCGGTGCGCAGCAACATGGCCGCCTGCAACCATCTGCAGGCGGATATTCTGGAGACGATTCTGGAGCGTATCAGCCAGGTGTCCGCCCGGGAGCTGTCGGTGCCGGTGGGAAGCCTTACGGGCTCGGCGCTGCTGGCGGGCCGCGGTCCCCGGATCAGCGTGCGGATGGAGTCCGTGGGCTCCTCCAAGGCAACCTTCCGCAACGAGTTTGTGGACGCGGGCATCAACCAGACCAAGCACCAGATCATTCTGGAGATCGACGTGGCCGTCAGCATATTGCTGCCGGGCTTTACCACCGCCACCGTGGTCTCCAACGAGTTCATCGTGGCGGAGACGGTGATCGTGGGCAGCGTGCCGGATACCTACACCTACTTTGCCACGGCACCGGAGACCTATGAGGAGGATATGAAGGACTACATCCTCAACAATTCAAACTGACCAAAGAAAGGCGGATATCCCATGGACTACCGCGAGGAAATGAAACAGCTGCGGGATTTTCTCAACCAGCAGAGCTACCTGTACTATGTACTGGACGCTCCGGTGATCCCGGACTATGAATACGACCGGCTCAACCGCCGTCTGGAGGAGCTGGAGGCAGCCCACCCCGAGGAGGTGACGGCGGATTCCCCCACCCAGCGGGTGGGCGACAAGATCCTGGAGGGCTTTGAGACCTACAACCACCCGGTGCCCCTGGAGAGCCTCCAGGACGTCTTCGATGCCCAGGAGGTCTCAGAGTTCTGTGCCCGGATGAATGAGACTCTGGGGGAGGCGGTGGCCTACTCCGTGGAGCCCAAGGTGGACGGCTTGTCCGTGGCACTGGAATACCGGGACGGCGTCTTCGTCCGTGGCGCCACCCGGGGCGACGGCCGGGTGGGGGAGGACGTGACGGAGAATTTGAAGACCGTCCGCTCCATCCCCATGACGCTGCCGGAAAAGCTCCCCCGGCTCATCGTCCGGGGAGAGGTCTACATGTCCCGGGCCGTGTTCCAGGAGATCAACGACGCCCGGGAGCTCCAGGGCAAGCCCCTGATGGCCAATCCCCGCAACGCCGCCGCCGGTTCCCTGCGTCAGCTGGACCCCAAGGTCTGCGCGGAGCGGAAGCTGGATATCCAGATCTTCAACCTCCAGCTGGCGGAGGGCCGCAGCTTCGAGACCCACGCCGAGACCCTGGAGTACCTGGCCACCCAGCGCTTTAAAGTGATCCCCCACAAGACCCTCACGGGGACCGAAGTGGTGCAGCGGGAGATCGACCGCATCAACGATGAGCGCATGGACTATCCCTTCGACATCGACGGCGCCGTCATCAAGGTGAACCGCCTGGCGGACCGGGAGAAGCTGGGCTCCACCGCCAAGTTCCCCAAGTGGGCGGTGGCCTTCAAGTATCCGCCGGAGCAAAAGCCCTCCAAGGTGCTGGACATTGTGGTGCAGGTGGGCCGCACCGGCGTGCTGACCCCGAAAGCAGTGCTCTCGCCCGTGCGCCTGGCGGGCACCACCGTCACCAATGCCACGCTGCACAACCAGGACTATATCACGGAAAAAGATATCCGGGTGGGGGACACCGTCATCGTTCAGAAGGCGGGGGAGATCATCCCGGAGATCGTGGAAGTGGTGAAGGATCAACGGCCGGAGGGCACCGTGCCCTATCTTCTGCCGGACAAGTGTCCGGTGTGCGGGGCGCCGGTGGTGCGGGACGAGGACGGCGCGGCATTGCGCTGCACCGGCGCCGAGTGCCCGGCCCAGCTGCTGCGCAACCTCACCCACTTTGCAAGTCGGGACGCCATGGACATCGAGGGCCTGGGCCCCAGCCTGGTGCGCCAGCTGGTGGAAGCCAAACTCATCACCACCGCCGCGGACCTGTACAGCCTCCGGGCGGAGGACGTGGCCAAGCTGGAGCGGATGGGAGAGAAGTCCGCGGACAATCTGATCCGCTCCATTGAAAAGTCCAAATCCAACGATTTGTCCAAACTCCTCTACGGCCTGGGCATCCGGCAGGTGGGGGAGAAGGCCGCCAAGGTCCTCTCCGCCCGGCTGGGATCCATGGACGCCCTGATGGCCGCCTCGGCGGAGGAGCTCACCGCCATCGACGACGTGGGGGCCATCACCGCCCGGTGCATCCGGGAGTATCTGGACCAGCCCCAGGGACACGACCTGATCTTGCGGCTCAAAGCCGCCGGGGTGAACATGGTCTCCACCCAGGCCCCGGTGGGGGACCTGCTTTCCGGCCGCACCTTTGTCCTCACCGGCGAGCTTTCCGCATACTCCCGCAAGGAGGCGGGGGAGAAGCTGGAGGCCCTGGGCGCCAAGGTGTCCGGCTCCGTGTCCAAAAAGACCAGCTGCGTGGTGGCGGGAGAGGCCGCCGGGTCCAAGCTCAAGCGCGCCCAGGAGCTCCACATCCCCGTGCTGGATGAGGGGCAGCTGCTGATCCTCCTGGGCGAGGCGGAGGGAGACCGGGACGCCATCCTGGCCCTGCTGGACGCACCCCGGGAGGCATAACAGCCCCGATACAACCGAAAACAAGAAGAGCCCCCGGAACGGAAACAAACCGTTTCGGGGGCTCTTTTTATGGATAAAGGATATTGGCTTTACACATCTTCATTCAAGGGAAATCCCGCCTGCCGCAGGGCGGTCTCGATCTGGCGGACGTGCTCCGGATTCCGGGTCTCCAGCACCATGGTGACGATGCAGGCGGCCACCTCGGAGTGGCTGTCCTCCCGGGCGTGGTTGACGGTGAGGATGTTGGCGCCGCTGTCGGCCACCACCCGCAGCATCTGCAAAAGTCCGCCGGGCTTATCCGGCACCTTGGTGGTCAGCTCCACGATGCGGCCCGCCTTGGAAAGGCCCTTGGTGATGACCCGGGAGAGGGTGGTGACGTCCACGTTGCCGCCGGAGACCAAACACACGGTGGTCTTGGAGCAGTCCACCTTGCCGAACATGCAGGCGGCCACGGTGGTGGCGCCGGCGCCCTCGGCCACGGTCTTCTGTTCCTCCATTAGCGCCAGGATGGCAGAGGCAATTTCGTCCTCGGTGACGGTGACCACCTCGTCCACGTACTTGGCGCACAGCTCGTATGTGAGGTCCCCGGGCCGCTTGACGGCGATGCCGTCGGCGATGGTGGCCACGCTGGAAAGCTCCACCGGATGCCCCGCTTCCAGGGAGGCCACCATGGAGGCGGCTCCCGCCGCCTGGACGCCGATGACCCGGCAGGAGGGTTTCAGGTGCTTCACCGCAAAGGCCACGCCGCCGATGAGGCCGCCGCCGCCGATGGGCACCACGATCTGCTCCGCCTGGGGCAGCTGCTCCAGGATCTCCAATCCGATGGTGCCCTGTCCAGCCATGACATAGGGGTCGTTGAAGGGGTGGGCAAAGGTGTAGCCGTGCTCCGCCGTCAGCCGCTCGGCCTCCCGGGCGGCGTCGTCATACACGCCGGGCACCAGCACCACCTCTGCACCGTAGGAGCGGGTGGCCTCCACCTTGCTGATGGGGGCGCCGGCAGGCATGCAGATGATGGACCGGATGCCCAGCTTGGCCGCGGAGAGGGCAATGCCCTGGGCGTGGTTTCCGGCGGAGCAGGCGATGACGCCCCGCCGGGCCTCCTCCGGCGTCAGGGATCGGATCTTGTTATAGGCACCCCGCAGCTTGAAAGCTCCCGTCAGCTGCAGATTCTCCGCCTTGATGTACAGTCCCAGCTTGGGGGCCCGCTCCAGCGGGGTCCTCCGGGCAACGCCCTGCAGGGCCGCCTGGGCGTCCCGAATCATCTCCATAGTCAGCATAATCATTCCTCCCGTTCTATTCCTCACACCCATGTGTCCTTCAATAGAGGACATATTATAACTAATTTGTCTTTATACGGGAATTATATGGCGGAGAGTCCCAAAAGACAAGGAGTAAAATCAACAATTATGGGTTTGAAAACCGGGCAATTTTACAGCTTTCAGCGGCCGCAGCACCGTCTCGCCCAGCCGCCGCAGGGCCTGCCGCCGGACAGCCGCGCCCATGCGGCGCCGGATCAGGTCCGCCTGGGGCAAGGTCACGGTTTGGGGACTGGGGGCGTAGAGGGCGGCGTCCACGGCGGCCATCAGCGCCTCCAGGGCGTTGCGCAGGTCGCTGTCGGATTCCGCTGCGGCTTTGAGGCGGGTGAGGAACTCCCGGGGTGTCTCTCCAGGCCGCTTGTGCCAGGGGGCCTTGCGGCTGCGGCGCACCAGCAGGAAGTAGATACCGTCAGGGGTCTGGCGGTGACGGCGCAGCCAGTGCAGCAGCGCTATACGGCGCCGCCAGGCCGCCCACAAAAGCCGCAGTCCCTCCAGCAGGGAGGGCCGTCCCGTCCGGGCCCG